>JBGTJT010000088.1:0-3778 GCA_041744995.1 Pirellulales bacterium
GAAACGAAGAGAACGGAGGGATGCAAGCTCTGTTGACTCTGGTCCGCTCTGTTGCCTGAAAAGACAAATTCAGTAGTTTCATTTTGTATGTTGTTAACAACACTCGACAACTGCAATGATGGCGACGCTAGCTGTCAGCGACGTTGAGTACACTGAGTGAAAAGGAGACAACGGAGAAGCCTTCTCTTCGTTTTCTCTGTTCCCTCCTGTTCAAATCAAAATCCTGGTCAAATTCAATTTGTTGCCTGGCTTCGGAGAGCCGTCTTACGGTTATCAACCGCCCCGTTTTGCGGTTAGTGCTGCGAGCCGATCGGCGGCGGACTTTTAGCGTACCCGGTTCGGTCGTATAATCGGGCAAGCCACGGCGGTGCAATACCTTATGGCGTAGGTGTCAGGATGAACAAGGCAACCAAGATCCGCCTGGGTGCGGTCAACTATCTGAATACCCGGCCGTTGGTCTATGGACTCGAACGGCGCGCGCCGAATATCGATCTGGTGTTCGATTTGCCAAGCCGGCTCGCCGACGGGCTGGCGGCTGGCGTCTTCGACGTGGCCCTGATTCCTTCGATCGAGCTGTTTCAAGACCCCAGCTATCGCACGGTCTCGAACGTCTGCATCGGGTGCCGCGGCCCTGTGTTGAGCGTCAAGCTGTTCAGCCACGTCGCGGTGGACAAGATTCGCACGCTCTATCTCGACGAGGGGTCCCGCACCAGCGCGGCCTTGGTGCAGATACTGCTGGCGGAGCGATTCGGCGTCTGTCCGCAGTTGCGCACCTTGCCGATCAACGCCTCGGTTGATTCCAGTTTGTTGGCCCCCGGCGAATCCGATGCGGTGTTGCTGATTGGCGATCGCGCCATTCACAGTCCGCCGGGAAGATTCGCGGTGGTGTGGGATCTGGGGGACGAGTGGCTACAATGGTCGGGCTTGCCGTTTGTATTCGCCATGTGGACCGCCCGGGCCGGGGTGGAACTGGGCGACCTGGACGTCGCCTTGGAACAATCGCGGGACGACGGTCTGGCCCACGTCGACGAGATCGCTCAAGCCGAGGCGGCCAAATTAGGACTCACCCTACCGCAGTGCCGCAGCTACCTGTTGGACAACTTGAACTTTGAATTCGGCCCCCGCGAGCGGCGCGGGTTGAGCCTGTTCTACCAGAAGGCCGCCAGCCTCGGACTGGCGCCGCTAGGAGTCGACCTTGGATACGAAGATTGCGAAGTTGCTCGATAAGTCGGCCGCCGGCGGGCGCCTCTCGCCCGAGGAGGGACTGCGCCTGTTGGAGTCGCACGATCTCTCGGCCATCGGCCGCGCCGCCGACGAGGTCACGCGGCGGCTGCACCCGGAAAGCTATCGCACCTACAACATCGACCGCAACATCAACTACACCAACGTCTGCACCGCGGTCTGCGACTTCTGCGCGTTCTACCGCGCGCCGAAGCACCCGGAAGGCTACGTGCTCGAACGAGATGAACTGCTGCAAAAGATCCAAGAGACGGTCGATCTGGGGGGCGATCAGATTCTGATGCAAGGAGGCCTGCATCCGGAGTTCAAGCTGGAATGGTACGAGGAGCTGCTGCAAGACATCAAGCAGCACTTTCCGCAGGTGAACGTCCATGGCTTCAGCCCGCCGGAGCTGTACCACTTTACCAAGGTGTCCAAGCTGCCGATTCGCGAAGTGCTTGAGCGGCTCAAGGCGGCCGGTTTGGGGAGCATTCCCGGCGGCGGGGCGGAGATTCTGGTCGACCGCGTCCGCGCCGAGATCACCCGCGGCAAGGTGATGACCGACGACTGGCTGCACGTCAACCAGGTGTGGCACGAACTGGGCGGCCGTAGTACCGCGACCATGATGTTCGGCCACGTCGAGACGCTCGCCGAACGGATCGAACATCTAGAACGACTGCGGCAACTGCAAGACGAGACGGGCGGATTCACGGCCTTCATCTGCTGGACCTTCCAGCCGGAAAATACCGATATGGCGCACATTCCGCCGGCTGGTTCGTTCGAGTATCTCAAGACGCAGGCCGTCAGCCGGCTGGACCTCGACAACTTCGCCAACATCCAATCGAGTTGGGTTACCCAGGGACTGAAAATCGGTCAGCTCGCGCTGCTCTACGGCGCCAACGACATGGGCAGCCTGATGATCGAGGAGAACGTCGTGGCCGAAGCGGGCACGGTGCATTACCTCACGCTGGAACAAATCCGCGACGCGATCAGCGAACTCGGCTACCAGCCGCGGCAGCGCAACGTGTTCTACGAGCTGATCGACGGCCCAGCGGAGCCAGTTGCGGTTTGAGGCGGGAGGCTTGAGGCTTGAGGCTTGAGGTTTGAGGTTTGAGGTTTGAGTTCCATTTCGCCGAATGACACTCGCCTATCAAGACGCCTGAAACCTGAAACCTGATCCCTGAAACCTAACCACTGACCCCTGAACCCTCCCCTGCCCCTCACAGGATCAGCATCGCGTCGCCATAGCTGAAGAAGCGATACTGCTGCCGCACGGCTTCTTCGTAGGCCGCGCGGATGAGCTCTCGGCCTGCGAAGGCGCTGACCAGCACCAGCAACGTTGATTTAGGCAGGTGAAAATTGGTCATCAGCGCATCGACCGCGCGGAACGGATAAGGTGGACGAATGAACAAGTCGGTCTGGCCGCTGAACGGTTGCAGCGCTCCCTCCATCGCGGCCGTTTCGAGCACGCGTACGGAAGTAGTGCCCACGGCGACGGTTCTGCCGCCCGCCTGTTTATGTTGAAGGATCGTCTCGATTGCCTCCTCGGTAAGCTGCGCCCATTCCTGATGCATCGCATGCTCGGCGAGCGTCGCGGCGGTGATGGGCCGAAAAGTGCCGATGCCGACGTGCAATGTGACAAACGACTCGCCGACGCCCACGTCGCGCAGCAAGTCGAGCAGTCGCTGAGTGAAGTGCAATCCGGCCGTCGGCGCAGCGACCGCACCGGGATGCTTGGCGTAGACGGTTTGATAGTCCTCGACGTCGCTGGCCAGCATCTCGCCGCCGCGGATGTAATGCGGCAGCGGCACCTTGCCGATCTTGGCGAGCAATGCGAAGGTGGCCTCGTCGCTGTGCGGTTTGGCGATCCACACGCCCCCTTCCCGCTTCTCGATCATCTCGAGAAGCAGCTCGTCTTGGCTAGCGCCGTGGACGATCGAAACCGTTTCGCCGGGCGTGATCTTTCCGCGGGATTTGCCGAGCACCCGCCACAGGCCATGTTCTTCCGCCTCCAGGAATAGGCCTTCCCAACGGCCGCGGGTAAGGGTGCGGTACCCTTCCAGCCGAGCGGGCACAACCCTGGTATCATTGAATACCAGACAATCGCTCGGCGAAAGCAACTCGGGCAGATCGCGGACATGCAAATGCTCCCAGCTCCCTTCGTCGCGGCGGACCACCAGCAACCGGGCGTCGGCGCGCTGGACCAACGGCTCCTGCGCGATCAGCTCCCTGGGGAGATCGTAGTCGTACTGATCGAGTTCGTTCATGGGGAGGGGGGGGATTTTGGATTTCTGATTTAGGATTTCGGATTTCAGATTTGACGGTTGGATAGTTTCAGGTTTCAGGAAACCGTTACTGCAAATCCTAAATCCGAACTCCTCGCGCCGATATCCCCATGCTCCACAATCCACAATCCCAAATCTGAAATCCGAAATCTTCACCATGCCCCAGGCTCGTCGCATTGCGTTTTGCATTACCTCGCTGGGGATCGGCGGGGCGGAGCGGTGTTTGACCCACTTGGCGACGCGGCTGCCGCGCGAGGCGTTCGCGTGCGAGGTTC
>JBGTJT010000089.1:0-9692 GCA_041744995.1 Pirellulales bacterium
TGCTCCGATTGCGCCCCAAAACAACCCGGCGTGGATCGCCGCGACCGTGTCGGCGCCCACCGGCTCCGGCGGCGACGCGGTGAGGTCGCTGAGTTCCGACTGCGGCAGCAAGTCGGTAAATGTATGCAGCGCGCGGGCGCCCATGCCGATGCCAGGCAGAATGGCCCCGCCGCGGAAAACGCCGGCGGCATCGATCACGTCGATCGTGATCGCAGAACCGACATCGACGGCGATCGCCGGCTGGTCCGCCGCGCGGAGTTGATTGGCGGCCACGGCGCCCAACAGCCGGTCGATGCCCACCTTTTCCGGTGCGGCGAGTGCGATCTTCAAGGGGAGGTCTTGATGGGCGAGGAGGCGAATCCTCGAATTGGGGACGCCGTGCGCGGCAAGCCAGGCTTGCAGTACGGCGGTGGCCGGTCGATTGACGCTGCCCAGCAGCCAGTGGAAATCGGCCGGGGCCGCGCCGGCAAACAATGTCCGCAGTTCCCCCTCGTCCCAGCCGGCTGTGGCGACTTGCACGGCGGCCTCCGGCTGCGGTAGAGCGTCCCCGGCCTGTTCGGCGGCGAAACGGCCCAGCTTGATCCGCGAGTTGCCGATGTCGACGGCGATGATTTGGGAGTCGTCTCTCAACATGGCAGTAATCGTCACGCCGGCTGCGATGCTTCCTGGAGAATCCGCAAGATGCGCTTCAAGAGCATGTCCAGCCCTTGTCCGGTAACCGCGGAGATCGCCAGCACGCTGTTCTCGGCGTCGTCGGGGCGATCCAATTCCGCGGCAAGCCGCTGTTGAACCGCCGCCGCGGTGGGCAACTCCGATTTGCTCACCGCTACGATCTCCGGCCGTTCGGTCAGCCCGCGACTGTATTGATCCAGTTCATTGCGGATGGTCCGATAGTTGGCCACCGGGTCGCTGCCGTCAGTCGGGTCCGGTTCGACCAGATGCACCAGCATTCGGGTCCGTTCGACATGCCGCAGGAATTCATGCCCTAGACCGACCCCGGCGTGCGCGCCCTCGATCAACCCTGGGATGTCGGCCAGGATGAACGAATGGTCCATGCTAATCCGCACCTGGCCGAGATTCGGCTTCTTGGTTGTGAACGGATAGTCGGCAATTTCCGGATGCGCCCGCGATAGCCGAGCCAGCAGGGTGCTCTTGCCGGCGTTGGGCAGGCCCAACAGGCCGACGTCGGCGATCATTTTCAGTTCCAGCGTCAGCAGCCGAATCTCCGGTTCGCCGCCGCGGGTGAATTCTCGCGGGGCGCGGTTGGTCGACGACTTGAAGTGCGTGTTGCCGTAGCCGCCCCGGCCACCGCGGGCAACCACCAGCGTATCGCCGGCGGCGGCCAGATCCTTCATCACGAAGTCGCGCTGCGTATCGATCACGACCGTCCCGGGCGGAACTTTGAGCACGACGTCCTCGGCGTTGCGGCCGTGGCAATTGCTACCCTGGCCGCCGCCGCCCGACTTGGCCCGCCAATGCTTGCGCGAGGCGACCGCCGCCAGGCTGTCGACACCCTCCTCGGCCACCAGGATGACGCTGCCGCCGTCGCCGCCGTCGCCGCCGTCGGGTCCGCCGCGAGGGATGTATTTCTCCCGCCGGAAGCTAACGCACCCGTCGCCCCCCTTGCCGGCTTCGACTTGGATATCCACACGATCAATGAACATGGTTGAAGTCTATGCGAAGCCGTGCCGCAGGTATAGGACGCCCCTCATTCCCGCTTGGCGAAAGAGTGGTGGTACCGATACACTGGCGGGATTGCATCCCCGCATCTTCCCGCAATCCACGGAACCGCCGATGAACCTGCAACGCACCGAACAATCTCCCGCTGCCCTGGCGGCCGACGCCATTGTGATCGGCGTGCATGACGACAGCCCCCTGGAAGGCCCTTCCAGTGAAGTCGACCAGGCGTGCGACGGGCTGATCTCCAAACTGCTCGAACGGCGTGATCTCGCCACCGGTGAGTGCCAAACGACATCGATTCTTGCCCCGGCGGGCGTCCAGGCCGACCAGATCTTGGTCGTCGGCTTGGGTTCGCGGGCAAAGTGGGGCACCGGCGCGGCGTACCGTACCGCCGCCGCCGCCAGCATGGCGCTGTCGAAGAAGCCCCGCCAGCACGTCGCCTTCTACCTCGGTCACGATCTCAGCACGCTGCAACAGCAGAACCTTGTGGCCGGCGCAATGGTCGGCTGCCACGGCAACGATCTGTATCGCCGGGAGAAGGACCGCCATCCGTTTGCGCAACTGAGCGTCGCCGGCGTCTCTGACGCCGCGGTCGCCGCTGGGTCGACGATCGGCGCGGCGGTCAATCTCACCCGGCGGCTGGTCAACGAACCGGCGGATGTGATTTATCCGGAATCGTTCGCGAATGAGGCGGAGCAGATCGGCCGGCAGACCGGACTGTCGGTCGAGGTGTGGGACAAGCCGCGGCTTCAAGCCGAACGGTGCGGTGCGCTGTTGGCCGTCGCCCGCGGTTCGTCCCGCGACCCGCGGCTGGTGATCGTCCGCCATCAAGCCGGCGGTGCCAAGCCGACCCTCGCTCTGGTCGGCAAGGGGGTGACCTTCGACAGTGGCGGCCTGTCGCTCAAGCCGACCGACAACATGAAGACCATGAAGGCCGACATGGCCGGCGCGGCCACCGTACTTGCCGTGATGCAGGCGATCGCGACGCTACGACTGCCGATCAACGTGACCGGCTACATCGGCCTGACTGAAAACATGACCGGCGGCGACGCCTACAAGCTGGGCGACGTACTCACCGCCCGCAACGGCAAGACGATCGAGGTACTCAATACCGACGCCGAAGGCCGTCTGGTACTGGCCGATACGTTGTGCGTGGCGGTCGACGACGGCGTCGAACGAATCATCGACTTAGCCACGCTGACCGGCGCCTGTGTCGTGGCGCTTGGCCTGGACGTGGCCGGCCTGATGACCAACGACCAGAGTTGGTGCGACACCATCGCGTCGGCCGCCGCCGACTGTGGCGAACAGGTGTGGCAATTGCCTATGTTCGAGTTGTACGACGAGCAGATCAAGGCCGCCATCGCCGACATTCGCAACACGGGCGAGGGTCGCTGGGGCGGAGCGATCACGGCGGCGAAGTTTCTCGAGCAGTTCGTCGCCGGCACGCCGTGGACCCACATCGACATCGCCGGCCCCAGTTTCGCCGAAAAGCCCAAGCCGTGGCAGGAAGTCGGTGGTACCGGCTGCCTGGTGCGAACGCTGGTGCATCTGCTGGCGAGTTTCTAAATTACGGGCCTGCCTCGCACAGACCCTGCTTGATTTGCCAATGCCTGCTGCGCGAGCTAGGCTTGTGCGGCCGTTCGGCTGCCGGGCTTTTCGCCGGGATCTACTTCACCACGAATAAAGGGTCGCTAAAATGACTACCACCAGAATATTCCCCGCGTACTTTGGTCTGCTACTTTTGTCACTGTGGGTAGGCGCCGATGGCGGCGCATCGACCGCGCATGCCCAAGTGTCGGCGGAGGTTGAACTTGTCGAGACGCGCGGCACATCCGATGGCGTCCTGACACGGCAGGAGCAACAAGCACTGTCGCCAGCCGACGTGCTCGGAATCCTCAAGGCGGGAAATCAGCGTTTTGTCTCTGGTGCAACCACCAACCGCGACCAGCCGCGACAAGTTCAGGAGTCGGCCGCCGGGCAGCATCCAATGGCCGTTGTCCTGTCCTGCCTTGATTCGCGGATTCCCGTCGAGACCGTCTTCGATCGCGGAATTGGCGATCTGTTCGTCGCCCGCGTGGCCGGCAACTTCGCCAATACCGACATTCTGGGGAGCATGGAGTTTGGTTGTTACGTTTCCGGTTCCAGGCTGATCTTGGTCCTGGGACACGACCATTGCGGCGCGGTGCGGGGCGCGATTGACGGCGTCGAGCTGGGCAACATCACGCCGATGCTCGCCAACATCGAACCGGCGGTCGCCTACTTCGACGATTACGAGGGAGAGAAGACCACTGCCAACGACGAGTTCGTCCAGATGGTCGCCGAGCAAAACGTGCGGATGACGATCGATCACATTCGCGCCGCCAGCCCGATCTTGAAGAAAATGGAGGCCGATGGCCAGATCCAAATCGTCGGCGGCATGTACGACCTGCACAGCGGTCAGGTGCGAATGCTGGACGCGGAGCAATAAAGCTCAGGATCAGGTCACTTCGTACTGGTTCATGCGGAACTCGACCGCTTGCGCCTGCACTTGCGGCGTGATCGTATACCGGCCGTGCGGCGGTACGATCAGCGTGGCCGTGTTGACGGGCAGGCAAACGCCCGCCTTGCCGTCGAACTGCACGGAGGCGTAGGCCGTGGCGGTCGGGTTGCCGTAGCAGTCCCACGCGGCAATGGAAACCGCCCCACAACCGCCGTCGCGGGTGACCACCGCGTTGACCATCACCACGCGGTGATGATCGGCAGTCTGCTCGTTCCATGGCGATTCCAGCGGCAAGCCGGGTAGGTCTTGAGGAACATCGAGCACGATGGAATCAGCCCGCGGCGATTCCTTGTCTTTGCTCTTACCGTTGCCACGGGCCGCGCTGATCTTCTTCTTGGCCGTCGCTTTGCTGCCGGCGACTAGATTGGTGGCGGCCTGCTTACCGCCGGCCACTTTCTTGCCGCCGGCGATCTGCTTGCTGCGGGCGACCTTCTTGGCGGCAGCTTTGGCGGGAGGAGTCGACTTGGTACGGGTCTTCTTTTTTGCCATGAACGATCTCGAAGAAATGGGGATGACAGGAATCGAACCTGCACTCCGTAAAGGAACTAGATCCTAAATCTAGCGCGTCTGCCAGTTCCGCCACATCCCCTTGGGCTGGTTCTTCTACTATACATTTCCAGGACGCCGCTGACCAGCCGAGGGTTCGCTCGGCGACTGCCCGGCCGACGTATCAAAAAAAGCGTCGCCCGCGGATGGTGCGGGCGACGCTTCGTGAGACGCTTCTCGACGCGGTTGACGTGCGGTTAGAACGTCAGGATCAGGTCGGCGCCGAAGGTCAGCAGGTTGCTGCCGGTGCCGCCGGCGTAGGGCTGGCCCGCGCCGTTGAACCAGTCGTAGCGAACTTCCGGACGAACGGTCAGGTTGGCGTGCGGCTTGTAGTTCAAGCCGGCGGTCACCTCGTAGTAGTCGCCCGGTCCGGCGCCGCCGTTGTTGGCCACGCGGGCACCGTCGACGTCGTTGAACCACTCGAACCGCAGTCCGGCGGCCCAGCAGCAGTTGATGTCGTACAGCAGGTAGTTGGCCAGGCTGTACCACTCGACGGTGTTGCCGCCCGCCTGGCTGTTGGAGCCGAGGTCGTGGTGCAACACGTAGGTCAGCCGATCGTTGATGGCCCAGTCCAGCACGATGCTGTGCATGTACAGCCCGCCCTGGGTTCCGGCGCCGGCGGTGCCGTCGCCGAAGTCGCCCACGGTGGTGGCATAGGTCAGCGTGACGTTGTCGGTCAGACCGAGGCCGATGCCGCCGATGAACATGTCGGCGCTGTTAGCGTTGTTGAAACCGCTGTCCCAACCTTGCACCCAGCCGCCGTACAGCGTGACGCGGTCGTTGTAGGCGTATTCCGCCAACACGCCGGTGTGCGTGAACGGCTCGCCGTACAGCATGGTCAGGGCGTGCGAGTAGAAGAAGTTGTCAGGGGCCGGCACGACTTCGTAACCAATGATGGTGAAGAAGTGGCCGATCTTGACGGTCAGGTCGTTGTAGGCCACGGTGGCGTACAACTGCGGAATCGCCGAGCCGTATTCAGCCGAGGAGTTCCAGCCGTTGTCCCAGCCGGTGTCGCCGAAGGCCTGCGTGTCGGGGCCGTCGGTACCGAACACGTAATCAAAGCGGAAACCGAAGTCCCAGCCGCAGCCGCCGGTGTCGGTGGCCCGTTCGACGTAGGCCCACAGTTGGTTCATCTGCGCGCCGTTGCTCTTGTCGTTGAAGTTCACCGGCAGGTTGCCGTTGTTGGTGGTGAAGCCGCGATCGTTGGCGGTGATGCCGGCCTCGATCCAACCACCGTAAGTAATGCCCCAGGGGTTGTCGCATTGCTGCAACGTCCAGGGGTCGCCGCAATCGAGTTCATACCCGCAAGGGCAGCTCGAAGGAGCGCTGCACCGCGTGCTGCAACCGCAATTCGATGCGCAGCCGCAGTCGGCGGACACGCCGTTGCCAGCCGACTTGTCATAGTAGTTGTCGGCCGACGGCGCGGGTACCGACGGCGCCTCGTCCGACGGGCTGCTCTGTTCTTCATCCTGAGCCGACACGTAGTAGCTGTCGGTCTGAAAGACTCCTCGAGATTGCGCCTGAGCGTTCAGCCCGCCGACAAATCCCGAGATGGTGAGGGCGCACAATAGGCCCCGCAGTAGATGCTTCTTCATTTCGCTCTCGCTCCTTGTTTCGTGTGTTGTCACGTCCGTAACAAGCTCCCTCTGGCTTGTAAGGATCGCAACCTCCATGGCTCCGCCCTGGGGTGGCGCAAGCGTTTCTACGCGTGCGTCACATCACAACTATTCGGACCGAAACTTCCGGTAGATGCAGAACGATCGATACCGCAGGCAGAGCCTACCGGACCGTTGAGAATTATGCAGGTTACCCAGATTCCGCCGGGGATGTGTCCACGCAAACAGCCACAAAGGCTGATGGGACTGGAAGTTATGTGCATAGCAGAAACGAATGCCCGCTTGGGGCTGCACGGCTGACTAGCGGCCAAGCTCGTTCACGGAACGCAAAGAAAGCGAAAAAGCACCCCAGTTGAGCGGGCATTTGGTACGAAAAAAGCCGGCGAAGCATTGGCTTCGCCGGCTCATCGTAATACACGCGTCGCGCCGCTTTAGGTGCGATCGCTCGGCGAGTCTGCCTCTTTCGACTTTTTGTCGCGCTTCGACTTGTCACTCTTGGACTTGTCGCTCTTGGACTTGTCACACTTCGACTTGTCACACTTGGACTTGTCGCTCTTAGACTTGTCGCTCTTGGAGGCATCACTGCGGCCGTGGCCGCGGTGATGGTCGCCGCGATTCCAGTGACCCCGATTCCAATGGCCGCGGTGCGGTCCATGATGTCCACGGCGGGCATCGGCGCGTTTGTCGCCGTCGCCCTTCTCCGCCTCGGACCGTCCCATGGCGTAAACGCGCTTGGCTGCCTCTTCCATTCCGGCCGCCTTGAGATGCGCCGCCGCCAGCCGGAGATGCATCTGCTTGCTCATCTGAGCAAAATGGTGGCCGCCGGCAGGTCCGCCCGGCCGACCGATGTGCGGCGGTCCCGCTGGTCTCGGTCCGCCACGACGATCAGCCTGGGGAGGTCCGCCTCGGCCCGGTCCCCGTCCGCCAAACTGCGGCGGTCCTGGCCGGCGATGCGCCTCGACGCCGCGTCGGTCGCCTTGCGGTCCAGGCCGACGATCCGCGCCGCGATCACCTCGGGCTGCTTGCATCCGTTCGCGCATGGCGTTCGCGAAACGTTCGCGGGCGGAACGGATCAATTTCTCAGCTTCTTCATCCTTGCCTTCGGCCTTCAGCTTGCGTACTTGTTCACGCAATTCCTCGGCCTTCTTGCGCATCTCGGCAAAGCGAGCGGCGCGGTCGTCGCCATCTTTCTTGTCCGCATCCTTCTTGTCGCCATCTTTTTTGTCGTCGGAACGAGCGCGTCGGCGCCGATCGGAGC
This sequence comes from Pirellulales bacterium, assembly GCA_041744995.1. Classification (GTDB taxonomy): domain Bacteria; phylum Planctomycetota; class Planctomycetia; order Pirellulales; family UBA7805; genus JBBDLY01. The sequence goes on from JBGTJT010000089.1 coordinate 7,640, forward strand.
GATCCGATTCGTCGGCCGTAAAGATAGTTGCCTCGGCAACCGCTTCGGTCTGCTCTGTATCCACAGCCACGACTTCGGTCGCGGCAGCCAGCAATTCGGCCGCTTCGGCCGCCTTGACTTGCGCCGCATCGTAGTTACCCGCCGCCTCATGTTGTTCCGCCAACGCGATCGCGACGGCCGCTTGTTGGGCCAGATCGGTGCTGGCCGGCTCCGCCGCCTGAGCCTGACTGGTGACCGCCATCGCGGCAACGGCGGTTGCCCAGGCGGTCTGTTTGAAGAATTGAATCACGGAAGCTCTCCTTTTCCTATCCAATGAGAAATTTGCACGCCGGTGAGGGGCGCATGAACATTACCTATTCAATTACAACCCTAAGAACCGTTACAAGTTCCGCGATTGTTGCGCATTACCTAGGAATTCCTGGAATGGCGTCATCCCCCGTCGCGTCAGGCGCAGCAAACAGGGCGGATCCAGGCGGGAGCCGCCGAGGTGCGTGACGCGCTCCCTACGGGGCAGCCTTGTCGAATGTCCTTGAAGCGAAACGCTTTACGGAGTTTCTCGTGCGGCAGTTTGGCGATCTCCGCTACGCTGGCGTTTGCCGGTGGGATCGCGCAGCGGCTCGAACAGCCACACGGCGCCCGGCACAAACACCAGCAGCGGCAGCCAGGCGGCCAGCGCCGGCGAAATGAGGTAGCTGCTTCCCAAGTACTGGCAAGCCAGTACGCCAAACATGAACACCAGCAGCAGCAGCGAAGCCTTGCCGATCGCCATCAACTTGTGACGGTTGTTCTTGCTCGTCAGCACCAGCGGCACCCCCAGGAACAGTAGTGTCATGTCGAGAAACGGCTGCACCACGCGGCCGTGAATCGTCACCCACACGTTCGCCCCGTAATCGAGGCTGGGGTTGTGGATCGCCGAAATAAGTTCCCAAGTCGAGGAATACTGCCGCCAGCGATTGCCGCCGGTCAATTGGTGAAAGTCGACTTGGGTCACCACGAACAGCTCATTCGGATTCAACCACGCGGTATCGTGCGGCGATAGCACGAACAGTTTGTCGTTGAAACCGAACGACGGCTTATCTGCCAGGGTGTGGTCTTCGATATCAATCAGGCGGTAGCCACTGGGGCGGTCCCCCGTGGCGCGTTCGAACACCGCTTGCTTGGCACGCAGGCCGTTGCCGTGAATCGCCAGATGCTTGGGCAGGTAAAAGTCCGGCTCGACAATTACCTTGTCCTTGGCGATTGCCCCCTTGCCGGACAGTAGAATCTCGCTTGCATTGTCATAAGTTGGATGTAGCGGCTGGGCCCGTTTACTGGTCAATGCCTGGGCGTCCTGGCTGAGCGATTCCCGCACGGCGGGTATCATGACCTCGCGATTCAGCGCCGCCACGAGGCATAGCACTAGCGCGGCCGCGAACAGCGGCTTGACTACCCGCCGCTCGGACACCCCGGCGGCCAGCAACGCCGTCAGCTCGTTGTGTCGTTGAAACGACGCAATGGTGAACATGGCGGCTACCAGAATCAGCATTCCGCTGGCGCGATCGAAGAAAAACAGCACCCGCGGACCGTAGTACTGCACAATCGTCAGCACGATCCCGTCGTTCGTTTCTCCGTGCTCGATTAGATTGTCAAGATTTCCAAACGCGTCGATGACAATGTACAGCCCGGTGAAGCTGATAAAAAAGATCAAGAACGTCCGCACGAACTGGAGTAACAGGTAGCGATGGATAATTGTCATCGGATTCCATTCCGTGGCGGGTTCAGGTTTCAGGGGTCAGGGTTCAGGTTTCAGGGAATGTTTATTGTTCGTTTCTTGCTGACGGCTGATAGCTGATCGCTGATAGCTGCTCGCTCCCTGACCCCTGACCCCTGACCCCTCAATCCTCAATCCTCAACCCTCAACCCTCAACCCTCAACCCTCAACCCTCAAGCCTCAAGCCTCAAGCCTCAAGCCTCAAGCCTCAAGCCTCAAGCCTCAAGCCTCAAGCCTCAAGCCTCAAGCCTCAAGCCTCAAGCCTCAAGCCACAAGCCTCAAGCCTCAAGCCTCAAGCCTCAA
>JBGTJT010000090.1:0-16327 GCA_041744995.1 Pirellulales bacterium
TGCTCTCCAGCGTCGGCCGCGGCGGGCAGGCGCAACCGATTGCCGCCCGGCAGTGGCACAGCGGCTTCCTCCCCAGCCGCTTCCAAGGTGTTGAATTTCGCTCGACCGGCGACCCGGTACTGTACGTCAGCCGGCCTAACGGCGTGATGCCGCAGCAACAGCGCGACGTGGTCGACGCGGTGCGGCAGTTGAACCAGGTGTTCGACCGGCAGGTCCAGGATCCCGAGATCGCCACCCGCACGGCCGCCTACGAACTGGCCTTCAAGATGCAGACCAGCGTGCCGGGGCTGATGGATTTATCCGAAGAAACGCCCGCCACGCTCGACATGTACGGCACCAAGGGGGGCGACGGCTCATTTGCCTCCAACTGCCTGTTGGCCCGGCGACTGGCGGAGCGGGGCGTGCGGTTCATTCAGGTGTACCATCGCGGCTGGGACCATCACGGCAACATCAAGGGAAGCATGGACATCACAGCCAAGGAGGTCGATCAGGCGTCGGCGGCGCTGGTCAAGGATCTCAAGCAGCGCGGCATGTTGGACGACACGCTAGTGATCTGGGGGGGCGAGTTCGGCCGCACGCCGATGGCCCAAGGCAACGGCCGCGACCACCACATCAAGGGTTTTTCCTGCTGGCTGGCTGGCGGCGGCGTCAAGGGTGGCACGTCCTACGGAGCGACCGACGAGTTCGGCTACAACGCGGTGGAAGACGTGATGCATGTCCACGACCTGCACGCCACGATGCTCTACCTGTTCGGCATCGACCACAAGAAACTCACCGTCCGCTTCCAAGGCCGCGACTTCCGCCTGACGGACGTGCATGGGAAGGTGGTGAAGGAGATAATTGGGTAGTGCGGAATTCGGAATGCGGCGCAAGCGGCTGGTATTGCTAACCTCGACCCGAATCACTTCCGCCGCATTCCGCATTCCGCATTAGTTTCTGCATCGCCCTCGATCACGCCATAATCTCAAAAACCGCCTCAATCTCCACCGCCACGCCCAGCGGCAGGCTGACTGCGCCGAAGGCGCTGCGGGTGCCGGTGCCGCGCTGGTCGCCGAAGACCTGCTTGAACAACGCACTGCAGCCGTTAATCACCTGCGGATGTTGCGTGAAGTCGCTGCCGCAGTTGACCAGCCCCATCACCTTGACCAGTTGCTTCACGCGGTCCAAATCGCCGAGCGCCGCCTGTACACTGGAAAGAATGGCCAAGCCAGCGATCTGAGCCGCCTGCTGGCCCGCTTCGACGTCAAGATGCTCGCCGACGATGCCGCAGATCATCGAGCCATCCGGCTTGATTGGCAGGTGGCCGGCTGTATAGAGCAGGTCGCCGACAATCAACGTCGGCACGTACATGCCTTGCGGTTTGGCGGCCGGTGGGAGTTGCAGGCCCAGGTCGTTAAGGCGTTCTAAGGGCGTTGTCATCGTGCCTACTCCACCTTCTTACCGCGGAGCACCACATTGTCCCAATGGCCGTTGTCGTCGAAGGTGCCCAGGCCGATTCGGCCGCTGGTGAAAGTCTTGTCCTGGGCGGTCATCGCCGGGGTCTCCATGTCGTCAAAGTAGACCTCGATCGTGCCGTCGGCCGTGCGGCGGACAATTTTCACCTTGTGCCAACCTTCGCCCCAATCGGTGCCGGGCGACTCCTGCTTGGTGATCGCCTTGCGGGGAGCATCGTTGACAATGAATATCTGGTTGCTGTGCGGGTCGGCCTTCCGACCCAGGTGGACGTAGTAGAAATGGCCTGGATCGACAAAATTGAAGAACAGGCACATGTCCTGATGCCCGTAGATCTTGCTGGTGCTTTGCACGTCGGCGGTCAGCACGAAGTCGCCGACCGAGACGTCCTTCAGCAGGGCGATATGCACGGGGCTGCGATGCGGCGGGTTGTATTTGCCCTTGCCTTCGACGCGATACACCTTGTTGCCGTCTTGTTCGATCACCTGCCACTGGCTCTCGCCCAGCGTCTCCCAGCGGTCGGCACCCTGCTCGAAATCTTCCTCCACGATCACCGGCAGTTCGTCGCAGTACGAGGCTGTGGCAAACAGGCCGCAGGCAAACAGCGATAGCGTCGGCAGCAAACAGCGCAACAACATGATGTGGACTCCTATGGGAGGCGGGTGGGAATGGGCATCCGCATTGTAGCCACGATTTACCTCGCATGCGAGTAGATCATCCTGCCTGAATTGCCCAAATCCACTGGCCAATTTCGTTTCACCGCTGGGATGCGGCGGAAAATGGCCTAAATGGGCAAAATTCGCAGATTGTTCCGGTTGGTTGAAGTTTGCTGATATCGAAGATTCCCAAAAGTTTGCCGGTTGCAGCGTCGATATCAAGTTTGCCGGATATTCCGTTCGTGCGGATTGCGCGGACTTTTCCGTAGGGCTTGATAACCGACTCCGTTGAATGGCTTCCCCCCGGAATCCAATCGCCTCACCCGAAAACGTGCAGGGATCGATTTCCATGATGTGGCAATATCGAAAAGCGTGTACCTACCTGGCCTTACTGGGCATGATCTTGACCGGTTGTCGCCCTCAGCAGCCGTTTTATTTCCATGAGGACGGCGACCTGTCGCACTACATTGGCATGGCCACGGAGATCAGCTATCCCGACACGGACGTCGCCTCGCTGGAAGAGGTCGACATGACGCAAGCGCCGTTGACGCTGGCGAATCAGACGTTCGAGTCCTTCGAGGACATCACGCTGGAAGAAGCAGTCAAGAACGCCTTGGCCAACGGCAAGGTGTTGCGCAACTTAGGCGGCCGGTTCGCCAGCACGGGTGATCCGCGACGGGCGCAGGTGGGCGAGGCGCCCAACTCGGTGTTGTCGAGCGTGGAGCGATTCCCCACCATCTACGACCCGGCGATTCAGGACTCCGGCGTCGGCACCGACGGATTCTTCGGCCCGGAGGCGGCCTTGAGCGCCTTCGACGCCCAACTCAACGCGTCGCTGTTCTATGAGGAAACCGAGGGGCCGACGAACCAGGTGTTCGGCGCGTTTCCGGCGATTGCGACCGAGGATGCCGGCACGTTCCAGGCGGAGATTGCCAAGACGGCGGTCACCGGTTCGCAATTCTTTATCCGCAACAACACGCAGTACTCCCGCACGAACTCGCCCATCGCGCTGTTCCCCAGCAACTGGCGCACGAATATCGAGGCGGAAGTCCGCCAGCCGTTATTGCAAGGTGCCGGCGTGCAGTACAACCGGATTGCCGGCCCTTATAGTCCCTTCAGGGGAATTGGTTCGCAGGCCTTCGACGGCGTGATCCTGGCCCGCATCAATACCGACATCACCATTGCCGATTTCGAGGGGGGCGTTCGCGATTTGGTCCGCGACGTGGAGAATACCTATTGGGAACTGTACTTCGCCTATCGCAATTTGGAGTCGCAGAAGGTCGGTCTGGAAAGCTCGCGGCAGACCTGGAAGAAGATCAAGGCCCTGTTCGACGCCGGCCTGCGGGGCGGCGAGGCGGAGAAGGAAGCCCAAGCCCGCGAGCAGTACTACAACTTCCTCGGTCAGGTGCAGACCGCCAAGAGCGACCTGTTCCGGGCGGAGAATCGCCTGCGGTACATGATGGGCCTCACCGCCAGCGACGGCCGGCTGTTCCGTCCGGCCGACGATCCGACCACCGCCAAGGCCGACTTCGATTGGTATGCCACGCTCTGCGAAGGACTGGCTCGTAGCGTGGAAATTCGCCAGCAACGATGGCGGGTCAAGCAGCGCGAGCTGGAACTGATCGCGTCGAAGAATCACCTGCTGCCGCGGCTCGACGCGGTCGGCCTCTATCGCTTCGCCGGCTTCGGCGACGACCTGATCGATCACTCCGATCGCTTTGCCGGCACGGCCAATGCGGGCTTCGAGAGCGCCTTTGGCAACTTGCTCGGCGGCGACTTCCAAGAATGGGAAGCGGGCCTGCAGTTGAACATACCGATCGGATTCCGCCGTGAACTGGCGCAGGTCCGCCATCATCAACTGCTGCTGGTTCGCGAAAAGGCATTGGTTCAGGAGCAGGAACTAGAACTGTCGCACCAACTGGCCGACGCCATCCGCAACCTGGATCAGAACTACACGCTGGTCGAAACCAACTTCAATCGCCGGGTGGCCGCCGAAAAGCAAGTCCGCAGCGTGGAAGCCGCCTACGAGGCGGAGAAGGTCACCCTCGATCTGCTGCTGGAGGCCCAGCGCCGCCTGTCGGAGGCCGAAAGCGCCTACTTCCGCACGCTGATCGACTATAACCGGGGCATTGCCACGCTGCACTATGTGAAGGGGTCGCTGCTGGAGTACAACGGCGTCTACCTGGCCGAAGGCCCCTGGCCGCAGAAGGCTTACTTCGACGCCCATCGCCTGGCCCGCAAGCGGGACGCGGCCCACTACATGGATTACGGATTCACCCGGCCGAGCGTCATCAGCCGCGGCCCTTACCAGCAACACGCCGGCGGAATCGAACTGCACGAGGGAGAAATCATCCACGGGGGCGCGATCGACGGCATGATCATCGATGAGCGGTTCATCGAAGAAGTGCCGGCGCCGATGCCGATCCCCGATCCGCAAGCCAAGCGGAACTCGGCCGCCGCCGGCGCTCGCGTTGCAGCAACTCCCCGTGCGGCCGAGACGGAAGGTTTTGATTGGGGATCGCTAGGAGCGAAGCAACCGACCGCGACCGCTACCAGTGAACCGAAAATGGCGGAAATCCAGCAGGTTTCCGCAACGGCGCCCCTGGCGCCTGCTCAACAGGACGCCGCTTCCGCGGCCGGGAAGGCCAAGCCAGCAACCCGGCCGGCAAGCTCGGCCCAGTGGAAGAGTCGCTAGAATGAACTGCTCTTTACCCGCGCGGCTTCATTCGCTACCGTTCTCGTCGCCCGCCCCTATGGATTTGGCGTTGACAAGGAACATGCGCATGTCGGCAGTACATCTGTTTGCGAATAGGTCGTTTTCTCTGGTCGCCATGCTAGCGTGCGCGGCGCCGTTGGCGGCGGCCGATTTTCAGGTGACCAGCGAGATCTTCGTCGGTCGCGAGGCCACCGAGCCGGCCGCTCGCAATGCGACCACTTTCCGCGGACAGATCGTGTACGATTTCTCGCCCGACTCGGGGGCGATCACGATCTTCAACACCGAATCGGGGCGGTTTATCTTGCTCGACACGCGTCGACGCCTTAGAACAGAACTTTCCACCCGCGATCTGCTTGCCTATGCCCAGTGGGTGCGGGGAGAATCGAAGAATTCCGACGATCCCTTGCTGCAATTCTGCGCCGCGCCTGATTTTCGCGTCGAGCCGGGCGAGGGGGACGTGGCCTGGAAATTTGGTTCGAACATACTCACGTATCGCGTCAAACCGGACAACGACACGGATGCGGAGGCGGCTGCCAAGTATCGCGAATTCTGCGACTGGTTCGCTCGGCTGAATGCCATGACCAACCCAGGGAGTCTCCCGCCGTTTGCGCGGATGGAGGTGAACGCGCATCTGGAACAGAACGGCGCACTTCCCAAGAGTATTTACCTGAACGTCGCCCCGCATCCCCGATTCGGGAATCGGGAATTCTACGTCCGTAGCGAGCATACCTTTCGTCGCGGGCTGACTGCCAGCGATTTGGCCGAAATAGAAAAGGCCGAGCGGTATCTGGTCACGTTCAAGCAGGTGACGCTGGAAAACTATCGCGAGCCGGTGGTAGCCGACGGCGAGCAATAGGGGCGTGCTCAGACGCGAGGGCCGTCACCGCCCGCGGCATCCCGGACCGCGTGCATCCGCAGAATCGATTTAATTGATTTGACTGGTCCCTCGATTCGTCTCCGGCCGCTCGGCCACTGACTCCCAGCGTGAGTCGCCAAGTCTATCTATATCAAGGACTTGGAATCTTTTCACCCTGCTCGATGCATGATTCTGCGTGCATTTGTTTCCAAAATTCCTATTTTACTTAGTCGACCTATATTTCCGATGTTCACTTTTGTGATACGGCATGCGCGCTCTCGGTGGCGTGGCTTGGGGAACATTACGGGATGAAATATTTTATGGAACGGCGAGTCATGGCATATCAGGAAGAGAATTCGACCGGCCCCTTTGCCACAGTGCTGATTTGCATGCTGATGGCGGTCACCGCCTGCGCATCGGCTAGTTGGTGGCTGCGCGAACTGGCTGCCGCGCGGCGGCTGGAAACAGCGGGCGCCGCACTGATCACGGCAGACGGCCTCCACGACTTGCTCATGGCGAGCCTGGCGAATGCTCCCTATTTCGCCGGGCAGGCCGAACCACCGCGGTGCGAAGCCGACCCGATCATGGAAACGACCGCGGCACGGTCTTTGCCGCCGATCGCACCCATCACCGAAGCGGCCGTACAAGGGGTTGGCTGGCAAGTGCTGCTCACGCCGGAGCCGACGGGGGAACGTGCGCCCACGAAACCAGCGGAGACTCCTGCGCAGCGTGTTGCACCGAGCGAACCGGCTGAAGAGGTCCAAACCATGGACTCCCCGCCGGCCCCCCAAGTTGAGCCGATGGGGCAGGTCTTTGCAGTGCCGCGCCGCCTGCAACAGCGGCTGGAGTTGTTAGCCGACGATGCGGACGTGCACAGTTGGACCGAGCCGGTACTCTCGTCACTGGCGACGCTGTCAACCACCACCGACGCAGCCGATCCGACGGTGGCATCCGCGTTGGAGCAACTGCGAACCACGGCCCGGCAGGCGGAACGTCATTCTCGCCTATCCGCGTCGCCGCAGTCGCAGTCGGAGATGCGGCGCGTGGGGTACGCGATCCAACGGCGGCTGGCGGTGTGGGATTCGATTCACGCGACGGCGATGCGTCTGCACGTGGCGCAGCGGTCGCCCGCGGCCGGTCCGCTGCAGCAGGTTTCCGTCGTGTTCGATCCGTTGGAGGAACGGTCTGAGTTCGATCCGCCGCCGCTGCCGCCGCTGCATCTGGCCGACGCGGAATTGTATGGCGACTTGATCGATTCACAACATATACTCCGAAAGCTGGAAGAGTACGAACTGAGCCGCCGACCAAGCTTGGCCCGCGAAATGGCCGCCTTTCGGGTGTTGTTTGCCGCCAGCGCGACGCCCGAGGCGCGTCGACTCGACGATCATATCGAATCGTATTATCGCAATGCGAATTTCCGTGTTACGGTCACCGAGGAGCTGCTCGACCGCATGCTGCCGCAACCGGAACCGTTTGGCCGCCGCGTAAACGATTACGTGCTGGGAGTGCCGGTGCATGGCTACAGTACGACGATGACGCGGCTCAACGCACGGTTGGTGCCCGACCCGCATCGATTCCACTTGCGTTTGGAGGCTCGCGGCGTGGTCCGTTCGGAGACGTCGGCCCGCAGCGCCCCGGCCACGCTGTATAGTCGTGGCGACACCCAGTTTTTGACCAGCAAGGAATTGATCGTCTCGCGGCAGGGACTGAGTCAGACGTCCGCCGCGGCCGACGCCGAAAACCACAGCCGGCTGCTGCGGGTGCGGAGCGACTACGACGAAGTTCCCTTGATCGGTTCGATGGTACGTCGACTTGCGCGCGAGGAGCACGACAAGCGGCGCGGCGCGGCCAATCGGGAAGTCGAGTACAAAGTATCCACTGAGGCGAGCCGGCAGTTCGATCGGCAAGTCGCCCCCCTGGTTCGCCAGGCGGAGATCACGTTCCGCGAGGAATTGCTGGGGCGGTGCGCAACTCTTGGCATCGAGCCGCTGCCGGTCGAGTTGCACACCAGCGACAAGCGGCTGACGGCCCGCATGCGGTTCGCCGCCGGCGATCAACTGGCCGCCCACACGCCCCGGCCCCGTGCTCCCAGCGACAGCCTGTTTAGCATGCAGTTACATGAGAGCGCGTTGAACAACGTCTTGCAGCAACTCGACCTGGACGGGCGGCGGATGTCGATGCGCGAGGTCTACACGGAGGTCGCCACCCGACTCGGCGCGGAGGACGCAACGCCGCCGGACGACATTCCGGAGGATGTGATGGTCACGTTCGCTCCGAAAAACTCGCTTCAAGTTCATTTCAGCGACGGTGCGTTGCGGTTGACCATCGCATTGTCGAGGATCGAGCAACAGCGCAACCGCTGGACGAACCTGGTTGTCCGCGCCTACTACGAGCCGCAAGGCGACGGGCTGCATGCCGAGTTGGTGCGGACGTCGGGCATGGAATTGATCGGCGATCGCATTAACACGCGGTCGCAGGTCATTCTGCGGGGCGTATTCGCCAAAGTCCTCGACAACACCCGCACCTTGCCGCTGGTTCCCCAGCGTCTGGTCGAAGACGGCCGGCTGGGCGACCTGGAGGTCACGCAATTGGCGATCAGCGACGGCTGGCTGGGAGTGGCGGTAGGACCGAAACAAGCGATCCACCGCGAGGACGACCAGGCGGCCCTGCCCCGATGGCGGATCGCTTATCATCAGCAGCACGACGATCGACTGTAATCGGCCTGACAACCGGCCTTGCGACCGGCTATATTCAGAAGCAATGCCGCCATCTACGTGATGGCGGCGTCTCGCCGCCACCATCCTAACAAAAACGTGATGGAGGCAGGGCTTTAAGAGTTGAAACGGATTGAATGGAACAAAAATTTTAAACAGAAGGGAACAGAGAGAACGAAGGGAAGGATTCTCAGTTGTCTCCTTTTCCCTCAGTTTGCTCAAACAAAGTGATCATCGTTACGTCCGAAACCGGTTGCCGGTATAGCGCGTTCCATGTATTTTGTTCTGGGTTGGTTCGTCGTGTCAGCTTGCATCAACCCCTGGCGCAAACGTAACAGGCATTCGTTTCGCATTTTAATCGACACTTCAGGCAACAGAGCGGGGCAGAGTCAACGGAGCATGCATTTCTCCGTTTTCTTTGTTACCTCCTGTTCCCACGGCCCTGGCAGACCCTTAATGCCCTGCGTGCTGGCGGCGTCTCGCCGCCACCGTCGCCGGTTCTTCCGGCGGAAGCTCCCCTCTAGGACCATAATGCTAGCACCTCATGGCTTCAGAAAAAGCGACCGCGATTGTCTTGCGCGTAATCGACTTCAGCGAAACGAGCAACGTGGTGGCGCTCTATACTCGCGAGTTCGGCAAGGTGAGCGGTTTGGCTAAAGGGGGACGTCGCCCGAAGGGGCCGTTCGACTCTGCCCTTGACCTGTTGTGCCTCTGTCGCATAGTGTTCCTTCGCAAGTCTTCGGGCACGCTCGACTTACTTACCGAAGCCCGGCTCGAACGCCGGTTTCGCGTGACGCGCGGGCGCCTGGAGAACCTGTACGCCGCCTATTACGTGGCGGAGTTGTTGCTGGAGCTAACGGACGAATACGACGCCAACAGCGAGTTGTTCGACCTGGCCGACTCCACGCTTGTTGAACTGATGGGCGAAACGCCGGTCGCGGCTGCGTTGTTGCGTTACGAACTGACACTGTTGCGGCTGTTGGGCCACTTGCCTAGCCTGCGTGAATGCGTCGAGTGTGGAAAGAGGCTGGAACCGCTTCGCGGGATGCACTTCGGCATGCTCGATGGCGGCGTGCTGTGCGGCGCCTGCCGCGGCGGCAGGCGGCATGTGGTTGCGATCAGCCCAGCCGTGGTGCAAGCGATGGAAACGTTCGCCGCGGCTGCGGACAACGGCTGGCGGCAATACGATTTTAGTCGAGTTAACCGAGGCGAGTTGCGCGGGATATTGAACCAATACATCGCACATTTGATGGGCAAGAAACCAAGGCTTGCTAGCTTCCTGGGCTTCTTGACAAGGTAGTTATCATTAGCGAGAGACGCGCCCGCCGCGTTTGTCGCCCGCCGGCCGCTAATCCTCCCAGGGCAAGGACGTCCTCGATGAAAACACTTCTGCTTGGTTGTTCCGCACTGATCTTGTTGATCGGATTCGCACCATTTGAATGTCTCGGGCAGCAACCGGTCGACGGGGTATCGCCTGAACAGGCCGCCTGGTGGGAACAGAACCGGCAGCGGGCGGTTTATATCGAGGGACGCGGGTTCCATGTGCCCGGCACTCCCGGTTTCTTCAACGAGGCTGGCCGCCCTCTGACCGACGCCGCGCGGATTGAGGTGCGTCGCGAACTGAGCCGCTTCGCCACGACGGGGCCGAGCAACGACGACGACGGCGGCATTCCGATCGACTTCAGCTTCCTGAACAATCGAAACAGCGCGAATGGCGCGGCGGCGGCGAATCCAACCACGCAAACCGCTCCGATTGCGCCGGCCGACGTGCAACTCACCCCGGAGCAGGCCCAGTGGTGGGAAGCAAATCGCCACCGTGCGGTGTTCGTACCTGGCCGCGGCTTTCAAATCTCCGGCGAGCCGGGTTTCTTCGATCCGTACGGCCGCAAACTCCCGGAACAGGCACCCTTGGCCCCGTCGCCGGCGGCCAACGTCACCGCACCAGCGGCCCATGTTTCCTCGCCGCCGGTCGACAACAACGGGCCGCCGCCGCAACGTCGCCGCACTGCGGACGATTCGGACGAAGGGATCGGCATCGGGGCGGGAGGATTGACGGACTATGTCGACCGTTTTCGAGGCAACGGCGAGGGTCGGCCAAAAGATTATGAAGGGATGAAACTGTTCCCCTGGCAAAAGGATCCGCCGCCGAACGAAGGGATCGCTCGCGATTTCTTTCGCGAAGCCGAAGCGGCCTTCCGGCAGAAGGACTACGCGACCGCCGCTGCCAAGTATAAGGCGGCGGGCCGCGCCTTGCCTAAGTCGGCCATTGAAGAGGACGCCCTCTTCATGCAAGCCGAATCCCAATTCTTCGCCGACGAGTACCCCAAGGCCTTCACCACCTACGAGACGCTGCTCGAAAAGTACAAGCGAACCCGGCACTTGGACAGGGTCTCGCACCGTCTGTTCGCCATCGGCCAGTATTGGGTGAAGCTCCACATGGAAAATCCGAAATGGATCACCACTCCGAACCTCATCGACGGTTCACGCCCCCGGTTCGATACATTGGGGCACGGCTTGCGGGCGTTCGACCGCATTCGGCTTGCCGATCCAACCGGGCCCTTGGCCGACGACAGCCTGCTAGCGACCGGCAATGCGTACTTTGTGCGCGAGTACTACGAGGACGCCGGCTACTACTATGGACTGTTAATCGACGAGTATCCGCAAAGCGATCTACTGAAGACCGCCTATCAGTTGGGCATTCAATCGAAGATGCGCAGTTACCAAGGCCCCACCTACGATCCGAAGCCGCTGGACGACGCTAAGGAATGGATCGACCAGGCGCTGGTACACTTTCCGGATCAGGCGCCGGAGGAACGGCAACGCCTGCTGCAGCATCGCCGGGAATTGGACGTCGCCTACGCCGCCCGCGACATCGCCCGCGGGCAATACTATGAGAATCTCGACCACGCCCGCGCCGCTCGCTATTATTACGCACAAGTTCTGCAAAAGTATCCGCACACGCCGATGTCGCAACAAGCCGAGCAGCGCATCGCCAGCCTGCAGAACCTGCCCGACGCTCCAGAAGAAAAGTTCGAGTGGCTCTCCTACGTGTTTCCCGACAAGCCGGCGGGGCCGACCATCGTGGCCGATAAGCCGGACCGTACCACGGACGACGATACGCTCCGCCGATAACATGCCGATGACGCACCCTACCCGACGCCAATGGCTCGCCTTCTGTTCGTCCATTCTAGCCGGCGCTTCGCTGGCGTTGGTTGGCTGCGCCGGCTACCAGGTGGGGAATCATTCACTGTACCGGCAAGACATTCAAACCGTCCATGTGCCGGTGTTTCAATCAGACAGTTTCCGGCCGTTTTTGGGCGAGCGGCTCACCGAGTCGGTCATCAAGCAGATCGAGCTGCGCACGCCCTATAAGGTCGTCGGCTCGCAGGCGGCCGACAGCACCCTGCAGGGCCGCGTGCTCCGAGACACCAAATCGGTGTTGGTAGAGAACCGCTACGATGAGCCGCGCGAGTTGGATGTCGGCATGCGGGTGCAAGTCACCTGGATCAACCACCGCGGCCAGGCGATCGGCCCGCCGCAACATTTCCCCATTCCAGCGGAACTGATCGATATCACGCAGTCGACCAATTTCGTGCCGGAAGTCGGTCAGTCCATGGTCACGCAAGAACAAATCGTAATCAACCGCTTGGCCTCGCAGATCGTATCTACAATGGAAATGCCGTGGTAAAGGCGTAGCGGAAGTCGCCTAGACTTCCGTGAACCCGCAACAAACGCCGCCCCGACGGCCACGTTCAATCCTCGCTGCGGAATTCTGGTGAATTCCGCTACGAAACCTATGGCAACACTTCCCAATAGCTCCGCCTTCCAAAACCGCGCCACCGAATGGCGACTCCGCACGAGGACGCTGTCGTTTGGGCGCTTGCCGGCGATCATGGGCATTGTGAACGTCACGCCGGACAGCTTTTCCGACGGGGGCGAATGTCACGAACCATCGCGGGCGATTGAACATGCTCGGCGATTGATCGCAGCCGGAGCGGACGTGGTCGACGTCGGCGGCGAGAGCACCCGCCCCTATTCCGATCCCGTGGCCGAGCAAGAGGAGCTTGATCGCGTGCTGCCGGTGATCGAGGCAATCGCCGCCGAGTCGGACGTGCCGATCTCGATCGACACCTCCAAGGCCGGCGTCGCCCAAGCGGCGATTGCCGCCGGCGCCGAGATCATCAACGACGTGACCGGTTTGGAGGGGGATCCCGCCATGGTCGCCGTCGCGGTGGACTCCCAGGCGGGTGTCTGCGCCATGCACATGCAGGGGACGCCGCGCACCATGCAGGACGATCCGCGCTACGACGACGTGGTCGAGGAGATCTTTGCGTACCTGCGCGGCCGCCGCGATCAATTGCTCGCCGCGGGCCTCGATGCAGCGCGGATTTGCCTCGACCCCGGCATCGGCTTCGGCAAGACGCACGCGCACAATCTGCAACTGCTCAATCACTGCCAGCGTTTCCATGAACTCGGCCAGCCGCTGCTGGTAGGACATTCCCGCAAAGGTTTTATCGCCCACGTCCTGAAAGACAAGGACTGCGACCGCACGGCCGGTACGGTCGGCGTCTCGCTGGCGCTGGCCCGCCGCGGCATTCAAGTCTTGCGGGTCCACGATGTGGCCGCAACGCGGCAGGCGCTGCTGCTATTCGCAGCCAGCGGCGGTTTAGAATGACTTGCGCTTTACCCGACTCATCGATCAACTAGAATAGTATTGATGGAGTCCTTCATCCGCTCTTGAATTCCCGTGGAGCAACCGAAATGCATCCGGCCATCGATCAATTGTCAAAGTTGCCAATTGGAGAACAACTTGAGATTGTCCAAGACCTGTGGGACAACATTGCATCGACAAGGGAATCCATGCCTATTCAAGAATGGCACCGAGAGATTGTTCAAGCGCGACTTGCCGGAACGGTTAACGAAGAATCGGGGCTTACACGAGAAGAAGTCTGGAAACAAGTGGATCAGAAGCGTGGCAGCTAGACTTATCTTTGACGTCGAGATCCCAAATGATCTAACTTCGGCGTTGAATTACTATGACGGTATTTCGCCGAGTCTCGGTGATCTCTTTCGCGCAAATGTCGACCGCAGGTTGGATTCGATAGCCGAACGTCCGCTGATTTACCCTGTCGACATTCCGCCGATCCGATTCGCCCAAGTCGACCGATTTCCCTACCTAATCTTCTTCGTTCCCAGTAAACATGCCGTTTCCATCATTGCGATCCTTCACGGGTCATCTGACCCAGCCAGATGGCGAAGTCGGCTACGTTAGTGGTCGCTACAAGTAGTCGATCAACGTCAATTGTGTAATCATCGCTGTGGCTTGCAGTGAAGCTTGCAGGGCCGCCTGGCGGGAGGTGAACTCGGAGATCGCCTCGGCCAGATCGACGTCGATCTCCTTCGACAGCGAATCGCGCAATTCGACTTCCTCGTTGGCCAGGCGAGTTTGTTGTACGTCCAGACTTTGCGAACGAGCGCCGATGTCGGCGCGGGCGAAGTTGACCTGCAATTGTGCGGCGTCGAGTTGCGCGATGTTGCGACTAACCTCGTTCAAGTTGTTTGCGGTCAAGCCTTTGGAGAGCTTGATCAGCGAGGTGAATACCCCCTCCACCTCTTGGAGATTCACGTCGCGCCCGACAAGCGCCGGTTGGCCTCCCACCACGGTCGCCGGACCGCTGGCGTCGGAACCGACTGGAATCAGCCCGAGATGGATCGCCGCCTCCGAAAAGTTCACGCGGCTCACTTGCAAGGGGGTCGTGCCGACGGTGTCGGCGGTGGTTAGCTCGATGCCGTTGCCGACCGTCGCCAGTCGGGCGGTCACCGCCGTGGCCGGATCGAGGTTGTCGGCCTGATTGTTGATTCGATCGAGTACATCTTGGATCGACTTCGCGCCGGACACGTCGATATCTAGTTGGACGCCGTCGGGGCGGGTAATGCGAAAATCGGCGCCGTTGCCGGCGGTTACGCCGCGACCGAAGTTCAAGCTGCTTAGCTTGGTATCGGCCTTGAATGAGCGAATACCCAATTGAGTGGCGGTCGTGCCGCCATTCTCGCCAATGCCGAAGTCCGCGCCGCTCAGACGGCTGCGAACATCGATCCCGTTGCCGGCCGCGTTGATGCTGGCCAGCACCGACGCGCCGGAGGCGTTGATCGTATTCAGGACGTCCTCGATGGTCGAGGCGCCCGAGAGATCGATCGTGTAGTTCTTGCCGCCGTTGTAGATTTGAAGGCCGGAGTCGCGATCAAACTCAGTGCCGGAACCGCCCGCCAAGCTGCCGGTTGCCGCGACCGAAACCGGCTCGGCGCCGCTGTTGCCCGCTTCCTTGTCGTCCAATCTGGCGGCGAACAGGTTGTTGATCGCCCCGTCACCGTTGATGACCTCGACGACTTGGTTGGCGGTGGTGATGCCGGCGGCGATCGTGATGGTGAGCGTCCCCGCGACGGCGTCATACACCGCCGATTCATTGCCGGAGGCCGCTGGTCCTCCGTCCACGAAGCTGACCGCCACGCCGTTGAGTTGCGGGCCGCGATCGACGGCCGAGACGATCAGGTCGTTGCCGGTTCCAGCAGATGCGATCACCGCTTCGGCACGGTTGCCGAACAACTCGCTGATCTGGGTCGACTTGGTCACGGCCGGATTGAGGTCGACGCCGACCAGCGGGCCGTTGAGTACGCCGATCGGCTCGTAGATTCCCAGTTGCGCGGCCGTGGTGCCTTGACCAATCTCGGTGATGGTGAGGTTGCCGCCGCCGGCGGCGTCGAGTTCGATATTCAAGCCGTTGCCCGACAACCGCACGGTGACGGTCCGACCCGCCGGCGGATGGGCTTCGATCATTTCGATCACGTCTCCCACCGTCTCTGCGCCGGCGAAGTCGATCTGCCGGGTTTGCGTGCCGTCGGAAATCTGGATTGCTCCGAGCTTCATCCCCAGTCCGCCGCGCAACGAGCTGAGTTTGGTCTCGGCGGTAATCGCCGGATTCAGGTCGGCGGCGCCGCGGACTGGTTCGGAGAGCGCGCCGAACACCTGATTGCCGGAGATGGTCGACTCGAACAACACGTCGATATCGGAATAGCTCCGCAACACTCCTTCGTTGCCGTTGTACCGGACGAAGCCGTCGACCAACTCAAACGGCGCGGCGGTCGTCTGGGAACCGCCGAACAGATAGCGATCACGAAACTGCTGATTGCCCGTATTGACAAGCTGCCGAACCGCCTCGTCGACTTCGCGGGCCGCGCTTTGCCGCTGGACGTCGCTGCTGAACGAGTCGGAGACGCTCAACGCGGTGCCGCGGATGTCGGCCAATTGCCCCGAGACGGCCGACAACGCCGAATCCGACGCGCTGAGAAAGGATAGATTGGTGTCGAGATTCTTCCGCACCTGCAGTTTCTGTTCCAGCAGCGTTTGCAAACTCTGGGCGCGCAAGGCCGCCGGAGCATCATCGCTGGGCCGCAAGATTCGCCGACCGGTACTGATCTGCTGTTGCGTGCGGAACAGCGCCAACTGATCGGTCTGCAACTGGCTCAACAGCCGTTGCCCGATAAACTGCTCGCTAATCCGCGTCGATGGGATGCCGGTAATTGCCATGTCAGAGATTGATCAAGATTTGCAGTAGTTTGTCCAACTCGCTAATGTACCTCGCCGTCATCTGGAAAGCGCGCTGGTACTGAATCATGCGGACGATTTCCTCGTCCAGATTGACGCCGCTGGTGGCCAGTTTCTGGCCGGCCAGGCTCGACTCGAACACGCGGGCGCCCTCGGCGACGTTGCGGGCAACGGCCGACCCCTGCGTCACGCCGCCGGTGAGCCGTCCGTAGAGCGTGCTGAGCGAGTCGTTGTTTTGCGACTCGAGCGGGCGATCGAAGAAGCCGGCCAATCGTTCGGCATTGGCCGTGTCGGTCCCAATGCCGCCGCTGCTGGCGGCGAACTTGCCGG
>JBGTJT010000091.1:0-10617 GCA_041744995.1 Pirellulales bacterium
AGGGAAAGCATCTGCCGGTCGTTGCGGAAGCGAAGGCGTCGACGCGCTGGAGGGAGATTCAGCCGGCATGGTCGATGGATCCAAGGGTTGTTCGCGGTTGAAGCGCAGTCTCCTATTCTCACCTGTTTCAAGAAATTATTCCACGATTCGGCGCGATTTTCAAGCTGCGACTCGAATTCCTATAGAACCCTGTGTAATTCGACAAGGCAAGCTCCCCAAAGCTAGGCAGCTTGGCGGGCAACCGCTGCAACGCGAGGATCGGTCGCCCGCGGCCAGGGGGCCAACAGGCGATCAGCCAGCGACGGGTCGTTCGACTTGATCAGCACCAGGTCCGTATGGCAGTGCCTGCCGATGAACTGCTTGAGTTGCGCCAGATCCCAATCGTTCGCGGGCAGCCAGGTGTTGCTTCGTGAGAAGGCGTACACAGAAAAATGCTCGCGAACGAACCGCCAATATGCAGTCACATCTTCACCTGCGTTGGCCAGCATGTGGGCGTCGAACTCGACGAAGCCAACTGCTTCTTCCGCGGCGGCGAGTGTCTGGCGCATGCCGAGCAGCGCGCGGTACTCGTAACCCTCGATATCGAGCTTAAAGAACAGCCGCCGCGCTCGGCAGTCGCGATCGCGCAAAACCTAGTCGATTGAAGCCTTCGCAACCTCGATGCAATCGTGCGTGGCGGGGTTGAATTCATGTGGCGGAATCGCGGCGGTCGAGCCGCCGCTGGCCCGCTTGTCGATGTAAAACCGTTCCACTCCCTGGTCGCCGTCGGTAACCAACTGAAACAACAGTTCCATCTGCCGCCGCGAGGGATGCGCCGCCAGCGATCGTTGGGTCACGTCGGCAAGCCGCGGATTGGCTTCGAACCCAAACATCCGGCATTCGGTCGGGTACGTGAGTGCGAACAGGCATTCGCCGTAATTCAAACCGATATCCAATACCACGTCGGGCTGTACGATCTCGTTGGCCGTCCGCCAGAAGTGCTGATTGCGGGGAAACTTGCCGCGCATGGTATCGGCGATGAGTTTCTTCCTGGCTCGCGGGTCGCGGGGATCGACATGGATCGAATGGTCCGAACGAACCAATCGTACCTTCTCTGGATTCAGAGTGCCGTAATGGAGCAGGATCCGCGCGGCCAGATAAACCCGCTTGAAAAGACGCTCGATCGCTTTCATCGCCAAGATCCATTCGACAGTTGGTAGGACACTCCTGTGACAGCGGCGAGCATGGTAGAGCCGTATTCCCAACCCTGTCAAGGCGGAACCACGCGACAGCAGGCCGGCGGCTGAAGTGTTTGCGGAAACTCGATCTTGACCCTCCACGCGGTTCCTTGTATTTTCCTCGCGGTCGAGGCTACCGGTCTTGCGGCCTTTTTTCAGCCACAGTCACTTTTCAGCATGAATGCATGACGGATATCTGCAACGTCTGGTGCGTCTCGGATGGCAAGACTGGCCACGTCAATCAAGTGCGGGGACTGCTGGCCGCTTTGCGCCAGCGAATCCAATTGGACTGCCACAAGATCGAGGCGGTCAGCCGTTGGCAAGCCGGCTGGGGGTATCTGAAATCCCGAGATATCGCCGATCGCGTGCTTCCGCCTCCCGACCTGATCCTCTGCGCCGGCTCCAAAACACATCTCACGGCCTTGGCCGCCCGCCGCGCCCGCGGGGGCCGCGTGGTCGTGCTGCTGCGTCCTTCGCTGCCGTTGGCGTGGTTCGATCTTTGCATCGTGCCGACCTTCGACGATGTGCCTGCCAGTCCCCGCGTGGTCACCACCCGTGGACCGTTGACCGAGATCTCCTACTCGCCGCGGACAGACGAACAGCGCGGGCTGATTCTGCTGGGCGGCCCTTCGCGCCATCACCAATGGTCCGATCGGTTGGTTGCCAGGCAGATCGAAAAGATTGTCTCGGCAGACGCTTCCGTTCAGTGGAACGTGCTGACCTCGCGACGCACGCCGCGCTCGACGGAACGAACCGTTGCCGATTTGAAATGGGACAACGTACACCTGCTTCGGTTCGATCAATCGCCGCCGGACGCCTTGCCGCAGTTACTGGCTCAAGCGGCCCAGGCTTGGATCACCCGGGAAAGCGTCTCGATGACCTACGAAGCGCTCGCTTCCGGAGCGGCGGTTGGTTTGATCGATCTTCCGCAGCGGCGCGCCAACCGCGCCTTTCGAGCCGTGGAATGCCTTGTTGACGCACAAGCCGTGACGACGTTCTCCGCCTGGCAGGCCGGTCGGCCGCTTGTCCGGCCGGCGCCGTTTGCCAACGAAGCGGAATACTGCGCCGACCAACTGCTCGAACGGTTGCCGGAACTTCAGCGATTTCGTTTCCGCCTGACCGGCGAGTCGGTCGAACGACGCAAGGCGTCTTAGTCACTATCGGAGAACCGTCACGTGGACGCAAAGCAAGTACTATGCATGAAGTGGGGCCGCCTGTATGGAGCGGAGTACGTCAACCGGTTGTATGGCATGGTCGAGCGCAATATCACGGGGCCGTTTCGGTTCTACTGCCTGACCGACGACCCGTCGGGACTACGTCCCGAGATCGAGGTTCTTCCCTGTCCGGAAGTCGACATCCCGCTGCCGTTTAGAAATTTAGGTTGGCGCAAAGTGAGCTTGTGGGCGGAAGAGTTGTACGGCATCGAAGGCGACGTGCTGTTTTTGGATATCGATCTGGTCATCACCGACAATATGGACTGCTTCTTCGAATACGGTGAAGACTTCTGCGTCATCCGCAATTGGACGCAGCCTACCAAGCGAATTGGCAATACGTCGGTCTATCGCTTTCGGGTCGGCAGCCATCCCTACCTGCTGCACGATCTGCTCGCCGATCAAGATCGCATTCTGACGGAGTATCCCAACTCGCAGACGTACATTTCGTCGAACGTCAAGCAGATGTCGTTCTGGCCCGATGCGTGGTGCCGCAGTTTCAAGGTGCATTGCATCCCCAAAGGCGTCAAGCGATGGATCGAGGCGCCGAGTCTGCCCAGCGAAACGCGGATCGTGGCATTCACCGGCCGCCCCCATCCCGACGACGCGGTCGCCGGCCGCTGGCCCTGCAAGTGGTACAAGCGGATCTACAAGCACATCAAGCCCTCGCCCTGGATCGCCGACCACTGGCGAGCCTAGTGCGCAATATTCATGGACAATCTGCTACGAGTCCGTAATTTGCGTGTGGCTGTCATCCGCCCTGCAAGGGCGCAACAATCTAGCCCAGGCGAAGCGAGCGCCAAGCGAGCGCCCGCCTGGGGTACCACCAGCGGATGGAGCAATGACGAATGTCGAAATCCGAATGACGAAGGAATGACGAATGCCGAACGACGGCAATCCGTTCAGCAGTCTGAAGGACCAATCAAGAAATGGAACCACGAAGGACACGAAGAGCACGAAGAAAGAACGACGGAGAGAATGGATCGGCGCTGTCAATCGGTTGCAGGCATTGTCACCGACGCCTTCTAGATTGCCGCTCGTCTCGACGATGGTGAGTCAAGTTTACCGCGAATATTGCCTGCTTCGTGCTCTTCGTGGCCTTCGTGGTTCGTTCACTGCTTCAGGCGGATGAAATGGTTTAAACGACAAAGTTCCGCATTCGACATTCTGGTTTCTTTCGTCATTCGGATTTCGACATTCGTCATTACCGTTTCGTCTATCGGAACAAAACCGCCCGAAACCCCGACTCCATGATACCTCGATTTTGCGCACCTCAGGGCGGCCTTTATGAAGGCCCATGGCAAACGAGGCGCAAGCCGAGTGCCGCCCTGGGATGGGGGCCATTTCAAGTTGCATGAGGCAGGGTCGTTCACGACCCTTTCCCGCGAAGCGGTATTAGCCTCGTGCTTTAGCACGAGGTATCGAGGCGACGAAACATCCGCTAGCCCCGTTTCACGGGGCTTCCCGCTGTGCTGGCTTTAGCCATGTACGGGGTTGGTTTGCCGCGCCGAATTAATTCCAACGTCAAAGGGCTAAAGCCGCGCCGGCGAGAAGCCCCGTGAAACGGGGCTGCAACATGCCTCGGACCGGATCGCGACCCTGTGCTAAAGCACAGGGCTATGACCGCTTCGCGGAGAAGGCTCGTAAACGAGCCTCGCCTGACGGAATCTGCCATCCTTTTCGAGCCGCCTGGAACAACGGAACAAGACCGCGTTCAATGTCGATTCCCTACCACCTCGATTCTGCGTAGCCCAGGCCTGGTGTGCGCAAAATCGAGGTTTTGAAGCCATTTTGGCTTACCAGTGTTTTGTTCGTGCCTATTATGATGCCGGAGGAGAGATGGTCGCCCGAGCCAAGACCCAACGGGGCGGCCCTGTGCAAGCCCAGGGCAAGCGAGGCGAGAGCCGAGCGTCGCCCTGGGTTGACGCTGCCTTTGCCCTGGGCTTGCATAAGGGCCGCCCCGTTGGGGCTTTGACCAACGGCGACGTTTGCCAAGCATGGACGTTTGCCAAGCATATCTGCGGGCAGATGCCGTAGCCGTGGGGAACAAAAACCGGGCACGACAGATCGTCCATCGGGGACGATTTTGCGTAGCCCAGGCCCGTCTAGCAATATCGCCATAACCACTTGCATGGTAATAGGTTAGCAGCTTCGTCGAGAAAATCCTTGTTAAGAAAAGTCTGAAACTTGGAATGTGATGATAGCGACTCTTACGTGAAACGAGTCTGGATAGCTTCCCCTGGTCGCGTCTGATGAACTCCGATATGCCCGGCAGTGAAGAATTTGTCCGCGAGCTGACCGCCGCGCAGGCCTCGCTGTATGCCTATGTGTTGTCGCTGCTCCCCGATCGAGAAGCCGCCCGCGACGTGCTTCAGGAAACGAACGTCGTGTTGTGGCAAAAAGCGGAGGAATTCACGCCGGGCAGCAACTTTATCGCCTGGTCGTACAGCATCGCACGGCACAAGGTGCTGGCCCATCATCGCGACGCCGGCCGCGATCGCCACGTTTTTGACGACGCCTTAATTGAAAAGCTGGCGGACGACGCCGACCACGGGGCGCAGTCCACCGACGACGTACAATTGTTGCTGGACCAATGCCTCGACGAACTGTCCGCTTCGCATCGCGAATTGATCCGGGCACGATATGAGCCGGGCGGCACCGTCAAACAACTCGCCGCCGCGCGGCGGCAGTCTCCCCAGGGCTTGTCGGTAACGCTCAACCGAATCCGCCACGCCTTGCTGCAATGCGTCCAGCGGCGCCTCCGCGGACGGGAGGCAAAATGAACCAACAAACTCAACAGGCTTTGTGGCAGTGCTTGACCGAATTGATCGACGTCGGACTAACGACCGACCGTCAATCGGAACTGAGGGAACTGCTGGCCGGCGAAGCGGAGGCGAGGGAGTATTACTTGCAGTTCATGCAACTTCACGCCCGTCTCGAGTTGATGCACGCGTCGGTCGACGCCGAGGCAGTCGCGGAGATCGACCGGCCGCAGCCCACGGCCACGCGCCTGCTCCGTCGAGGCGGACGGGCCGTCTATGAGCTTGCCCGCACCGACATGGCCTTGTCGCTGGTGGTGGCTTCGCTGGTCACCACCACTATCGTGCTCTCGCTGGCGTTGTGGGTAGTACCAGCATTGACGCCGGCGGTGCCGGGCAACGCTGGCCCCTCGATCGAGTTCGTGGCGCGGATCACGGGGTCAGCGGGGGCGACGTTCGACCCGGCCAGCGACGGCAACGCCAAGAACCGCGACCTGTTCGCCGACGATACGATTGTACTCAACAGCGGGCTGGCGACGGTCACTTACGACAGCGGCGCCCAGGTGGTGCTGCAAGGCCCGGCCACCTACCAGATCCAAGGGGCCAACGGCGGCGATCTGCGGTTGGGCAAACTCGTGGCTCGGGTCGACACGAAAGCGGCGCACGGTTTTACGGTCGAGATTCCCGGTGCGCGGATTGTCGACCTGGGCACGGAATTTGGCGTGGAAGTCGCGGAAAATGGCGGATCGCAAGTAGCCGTGGTCTCGGGCGAGGTCGAGTTGATCGGCCAGGCAGGCGGCGCGGGGTCGCGGCAGAGAGTCCGCTTGACCGCTGGCGAAAGGGCTTCGGTCGCTGCTGAAAGCGGCGCCATTGCCCGCCACGACGGCGGCACGGCTCAAGGTCTTGCTCACATGACCGATTGGCTGCGGGAGATGGGGCCCAACGTATTACTGAGGGTCGATTTTCAGAACAGCCAGGGCTTGGCGATTCCCGCTGTGACGAAGCCGGGCTTCGTGGCCTTCACCGAGAGGCATGCGACCGGCGACGGAACGGCCAGTGCCATTTACTCGACACGCGCCGGCCACGTGAGGGTCGAAATAAGCGGGCTCGATTCGAACCGGAAGGGCTTTTTCAACCGAGCCCCGGGCATTGTCGGTTCGGAGAGGTTAACCGCCGCGCCGCTTTACAACGACTTCGCGTTCCACAACGGCGGCAGCGGAGCATCCTTGAAATTGAAGCTGTCCGGCGCGGGCGTCACGGCCAACACCGACTACTCGCTGACCTTCTACTCCTACGATTCTGGCGGCGGCGTCGGCAATCGTCACTCGGTAGTCTTCCAGGGAAGCGACGGCGCCGCAGGCGACGCCCCGCCGATTGTCTACACCATCGGCGCCGACCCGGAGACCAACGATCAATATGCCACCACCGGTACGTTTACATCAGACAAATCTGGCGTGCTGACGGTGCGTTTGACGGACACGATTGTCGGCAGCGAACCGGACGGCATTCGGCTGAATGGATTCGAACTCTCCCTGACTGGAGAGACTGGGGCGGAAGAGCGAAACGTTAAGCCAAAACCGTAAATCAAGGATTCAGCCTTTTCAGGAGTTTCCCATGTATTTTGTTAAATGCTGCGAGGACGCAAACGGTAGATCATTTCCGGACGTTCCCCAAAGAACTGCGTTCCCAACAATGCTTTACATTTTTTCAAATCGTCGACCAGCAGGTGCCCTATGACAATTCGAAAGTTTTTCGTAACTGCATTTTCCTTGGCGACGGCATTGCTGCTTGCCGTTCCCTCCACGAGCTTGCTTGCCGCGCCCCTGCTGAGCGTTGATTTTCAGCATGCCACCAATGCCACGGCAGGCGTCACGCAAAGCGGATTTCAAGCGTTCCAGAACAACGTTGATCCCTCCACGAGCGACACGAGGTCGTTCGCTACCATCGCGGGCAACATTCTTGTAACGATCAGCGGCAAAACATCAGCCAACGATGGTATGTTTACCAGAGGCGGCGTTGCCAACGTCGGTAGCCTTACGTTCGCCGACATTTACAACGACTTCGCCTTTAACAACATAAACACCGGGCCCAATGGCAACAAATTGGCGTTGTCCCTATCGGGTGCAGGAATCACTCCGAATACAGACTACTCCTTGACCTTTTGGTCATACGATAGCTTGGCCGGCCAGGGTAACCATTCCGTCGCCATCAACGGCATTTCTGGCACGGTTGGCTCGGCAGTGCCGATTGTCTATACGCCAGGTGTCAACCCGACAACCAATCTTCAGTACGCCACCAAGGCAACATTTACTTCGGACGGCTTGGGGGTGCTGAACATTGAACTAATCGATACGATCACTGGTACGGTTACGGCACCAACTACCGGCATTCGGCTCAATGGAATAGAGCTTAATCATCCGTTGTTAATCAATGTGTCGTCGTATGTGTATGATGGCGTCGGTGGCGAGGCGAGCGGTGCCCAGCCTTCCACGTTCCTCGCCAATGGCAATCTCTTAGACACCGGTATGACGGAACTGATCGACGGACACATCGTCCTTTCCGGGGGATTTGACCAACCGGGGTATGTCGGGTTTCGGGATCAGGGCGCCGATGACGGTACGTCGCATCCTCAGGTGACTTTCAATCTTGGGGGCCTCTACGATGTGCATACTATCGCGATCAGCTATC
Organism: Pirellulales bacterium; assembly: GCA_041744995.1. Lineage (GTDB taxonomy): Bacteria > Planctomycetota > Planctomycetia > Pirellulales > UBA7805 > JBBDLY01. The sequence continues at coordinate 7,876 of JBGTJT010000091.1, forward strand.
GAGACGTGGAAGCCACAATCCAAGAACCCGATTCTGTTCTGATCTCGGTGAGCACGGATGGAGTGAATTTTTCCACGCCTTTTGTTTTCAACTCGTTTATTGGTACGGGAGGCGCAGTGGTAACAACGCCCATCGATGTGACCGCGTTGGACTACGCCCGGTACGTCCGTCTCGATTTTCGCCAAAGTGGTGAATGGTTGTTACTTTCCGAGGTGAGCTTCACCGGCATTTTGATTCCCGAACCTTCAGCTTGGCTGCTGCTGGTCTGCGGGACCGTCGGTGTCGGGTTGCTGCTTCGCAGACGCAAACGGTAGGTCATTTCCCGACGTTCGTACAGGCATTGCATTCCCATGCAGGGCAAGAGAGACATGTCTCGCAACCGCGCGTTTACGCTCGTGGAACTATTGGTCGTGATCACCATCATCGGCATCCTCATCTCGTTGCTGCTGCCGGCGGTGCAGTCGGCCCGTGAGGCCGCGCGTCGAATGCAGTGCAGCAACCACCTCAAGCAATGGGGGCTGGCGCTGCAGAATTATCACTTCTCGCACGAGTGGTTTCCCTACGGTTCGATCTCCGACGGCGGCACCGCTACGAATGCCACGCAGGACCGCAAGACCTGGGTGGTCGCCTTGTGGCCCTATATCGAGCAGAGCAACGTCGCCCAACTGTACAACGAGAAAATTCCCTTCTGGCATGCCGACAATTGGGACGCCCGCAACGCCAGGGTGCCGCTCTACTACTGTCCGTCGGATCGCGCCGGGCACTGGACCGCCAACCAGTACCATCACGCCAGGGGCAACTATGTGGTCAACTACGGCAACGCCGACTTCAAGCAATCCGAACCCCAGTACAAGGCGGCCCCCTTCGGCGACATGGCCCACGGGCAAGGGACGCGCACCAGCGCCGCCCACTTTCGCGACGGGCTGAGCAACACGGTTCTGATGTCGGAGGTGATCATGGCCGTCGATGACGCCCACATGGACGTCCGCGGCAGCATCTTGAACAACCATGCGAGCTGCTCGTTCATGACGGTGAATACGCCGAATGCCGGCATTGACCGCACCATTTGCTCGACCGCGAATCCCACCCTGCCGGCGCCATGCGTCCACCACGGCACCCAGGTGGGCGCGAAGAATTCCGCCCGCAGCCTGCACCCCGGCGGCGTCTCCACGATGCGCGGCGACGGGTCGGTCCATTTTGTTTCCGACTCGATCGCTTTGAACGTCTGGCAGGCGCTGGGCACCATCCGCGGCGGAGAGACCGAGGGACAACCGTAATGCGATTGCAGCTACAGACGCTTGCCGGGCTCGCTATCGTCGGCACGCTGCTGGTATTGGCCGGTTGTGGCGGCGACGGCATGCATTATTCCCGCGGCCAGGTGACGCTCGACGGCGAGCCGCTGGCCGACGGCACGATTGAATTCCTTCCCCCCGACGGGCAAGGCCCCACCGCCGGCGCTGTGATTAGCGACGGCCAGTACGAATTGCGCGTGGCGCCTGGCACCAAACAGGTCGTGATTCAGGCGTTTCGCACTGTGGGTGAGGAACCGGCGATGCCCGGCGATCCGGAAAGTCCCCTGGTTCCGATCCGCCAGGAAGTTGCCTTGGCGGAGTACGGCCGCGATTCGCCTCAGGAGGTTACAATTCCTATGGCGGGCGACCTCGATTTCGAACTCACCTCCCGCTGATAACATTCCGTTCCGCTGCGATTTGAGTAAATCATTGCCTTGTGAAAAGGACTTTTACCACGAAGCTCACGAAGGACACGAAGGGAGAATTTCATGATGCCAGGCAATCCGGCCGGCCGGCGGGTGAGCCATTCGCACGCTCTGTCGCTGTTAGGATGAGTATGGTCGCAATCTCCCCGCCCTTACCTTCTTCGTGTCCTTCGTGCCCTTCGTGGTTTGATGACTGCTTTAACCGGCTGAAGTGTTACCCATTCGAAAGATGATGATATTGCAATGTCCCATGGCAACGAGCTGCATTGTTTTATCCGTCCGGTGAGTCTGATCTGCCTAGTGCTCGTGTTGAGCATGTCGCCGGCATGCTACGCCCAGATCGATTTCGGCCGCGACGTGCAGCCGATTCTGGCCGCGCACTGCTATGCCTGCCACGGTCCCGATGCGCAGGCCCGCGAGGCCGATTTACGGCTCGATCAGCGAGAGGCGGCAGTCGATCTGTATGCGATTGTGCCGGGAGAACCCAACGAAAGCGAGCTAGTGGTGCGGATCACCAGCGACGACGCCGACCTGCAGATGCCTCCGGCGGAGCACAAAAAGCCGCTCAGCGAGCAGCAGCGGCAGGTGTTGATCCAGTGGATCGAGCAGGGCGCCGAATACAGCCGGCACTGGGCCTTCGAGCCGATCGACAAGGCCGCGCCGCCCGAGGTCAAGAACGCCGCCTGGCCCCGCGGCCCGCTCGATCGCTTTGTGCTTGCGGAACTGGAACGCCGCGGCATCGCGCCGGCCCCCGAGGCCGACCGTACTGTCTGGCTCCGCAGGGTGACGCAGGATCTCACCGGCCTACCGCCGACGATCGAGGCGCTGGACGCCTTTCTCGCCGACAAGTCTACGGATGCCTACGAACAAGTTGTTGATCGCCTACTGGAAAGCGACAACTATGCCGAGCGAATGGCGACGATCTGGCTCGACAACGCCCGCTATGCCGACAGCAACGGCTTTCAGTTCGACAACACGCGCAAGATGTGGCCCTGGCGCGACTGGGTAATCGAAGCCTACCGGCG
>JBGTJT010000092.1:0-2211 GCA_041744995.1 Pirellulales bacterium
CCCTGGCGCACGCCGATCGTGCGCACGGCCAGTTCAGCCCGGCGGCGCCCAATCCGATCTACGGCGTCGATTGCCTGAACGGAACATGCTGCCCTAGAGGCGGCGAGGCGGGCTGGGGCGCCATGGGGCCGGTTCCCTGGCAGATGTACGCCCAAGGCGAGTACGTCGGCCCGCCACGCGCACAGCACGTGCCGGTCTATCGGCTCCGCGTCGACGACCAACTGGAATTGGTCTATCGAGTCACTCGCGACGTGCTGCCGACACCTTACGAACTGAACGTCGGCGACCAGGTTCGAGTCGAGTCGTTCACCGATCCCGATCTGAATCGCGACCTGATCATTCTTCCCGATGGAACCATCTCGCTCCGCCTGCTCGGACAGGTGCGAGCCGCCAACATGACGGTCGGCCAATTGACCGAGGAACTGGAACGCCTGTACAAGAAGTTCTACAAGGTGCCGGCGATCACCGTCACGCCGCTGCTAGTCAACGCCAAGTTGGAAGATCTGCGGGCCACCGTCGACAGCCGGGCCGGCAATGGCGGGCAAACCCGCAACGCCCGAGTAACGCCCGACGGAACGATCGCCTTGCCGGCGATCGGTTCGGTGCCGGCGCAAGGGCTGACGCTGGAAGAACTGCAGCGCGAGATCAACGCTCGCTACGCCGAGGAGATTCAAGGGATCGAGGTGACGCCGATCCTCTCGGAGCGTGCGCCGCGGTTCGTGTACGTAGTGGGCGAGGTGCAAGCCCCGGGCCGCTTCACGCTGCAAGGCCCGACCACGTTGATGCAGTCGATTTCGTTGGCGGGTGGCTGGAACATCGGGGCCAATCTCAACGAGATCGTCGTGTTCCGCCGCGGCGACGACTGGCGGCTGCTGGCCACGCGGATCGATATTCGCGGCGCATTGTACGGCAAGCGGCCCTGCCCGGCCGACGAAATCTGGCTGAGCGATTCCGACATCGTCGTGGTTCCCAAATCGCCAACACAGGAACTGGCCGACCACATCGAACTGGTCTTCACCCGCTGCATCTACGGGGTGCTGCCATTCAGCACCTCGCTCGACTTCGGCTCGCTCAACGGGCTGTAGAATACGATTATTTGACCCGCAGCCGAAGAACTTCGCTGAAGTTATTGCTTTGTGCCTTGGCTAGAACTTAACTGCCATTGTTCCGCGCGTTGCTGGCGAAAAGATAAAAGTTGACGCTCCATTGTTTTACGTCTTCGGGGGATAGATGCCTGCCAGCATCCATACGGTTCGGGCCGACTGATGATATGGATCGTTTAGGCGCAGGGCTTCAACCGTGGCGCGTCCGGTTGCTGTACGGCCCACGATGTAAAGCCCTTCGCACTGCCAGGCGAAATGATCGTCCCAGGTATCAAGACGCGGATTGAACACGGGCGCTTCTTCATTAGTTAGGGGATCGATTGCTACCAGGCGATTGGACCGGACTTTGTTACACTTGTGGCAACTCAGCCAAAGATTGGACCGTATGTTCTCCCCTCCTCGTGAGGTGGGCAAAAGATGCTCTACCTCCAATCGATAGGGGAGAGCCTGTTGTGGCGCCCGGCAGTACCCGCACTGTCGACCGGCGTCGAGGGCGAGCGACTGATACAATGCTTCTGAGATCGGTCGAGACGGCACGATCGATCCTCTTAGTCTCGATGCGAGTTGCCGTTTTGATGCGCCAGGAGAGCCATTGCTCGCCCTTTGGCCAGAGTCGCCGAGTCAAATTCTTCACTCAAGGCATCAAGTTCTTGCGACTCTTTCGCCGTAATCGTGCCCTCGCGATTCTTCTCGAGTAAGTGACTCATCCGCCGTTGCTGAGATGCGGAAAACTCAAATTCTGCTTGCTGGCGAAGGACTGCAGGATCGTCGTCGAGAATCGTCACAATGCAATGAGCCCCAGCAGGAACACCGGACGGCAAGCGGATTAGGCCATTCTCCGCGATTGTTTCAAATGAGTTGAGCATTTCGTCACTCCTGTTCATGCCGGGCACAACATGGAAATTATACCATGCGTAGCCGGCATGCAACTTACTTTTATGCTCTTTGGCACCTACCGCTGAATCGGCACCAGCTCTCGATTCGCCTCCTCGACGCGCCCCGAGGTAAAGAACGCGCCGCTTTGCGATTTGTGCTCGTCGGCCAGGCGCGAGAGCAACGCTGGCGACGGGTCGCGGATGATGATTGTCTCCTGCTGGCCGCCGCCGTC
>JBGTJT010000093.1:0-3834 GCA_041744995.1 Pirellulales bacterium
TTGCGTTGCTTGTGGGTTTTGCAACATCAATGTGACGCGGGACGCCTTCTTTATGAAATACCGATTTCTAACTCCCCTTTTCCAACCAAATCAACGCGCCATTTCACCCGCAAAAATGCGCCTCAGCGAGACTACACCCGACGGAAGTGCCGAGGCCATCGGCGTGGCTGTCGAAATCATGGACATCGTTGCGGAACGGCGAGAAAAGTTATTTCCCGACATCCGCAAGGTCATCGTAGACTACGCATTAGACATTTCAGGCAACCGTTTGACACTGAACGTAACATCGGCCCCAATTCCCAACCTTGGTTGAATGCACTAAAGGAATCCAGTGGATTATGATTCACTAGGCCAGGAAGATGTCCGAGATGATGACCCATGCGAAAGTCGTACTGGATTGGACCGCGGCCAGGGGCTGCTGAAAGCGTTGCCAAATGATCCTTCACATCGATATGGATGCGTTCTACGCTTCCGTTGAAGAACGGGAGAATCCGGCGTTAGCCGGCAAGCCGGTCATCGTCGGCGGCACGCCTGAGAAAAGGGGCGTGGTCTGTGCCGCCAACTATGCCGCCCGGAAATTCGGCGTCCACAGCGCGATGCCCGCCGCGACGGATCACAATGCGCAACGGTCGCCCATTAACCGAAATCGAGAAGGTCATGGTACGAATATGATGCAGTCCTCCTCAGATCAAGCCCTGCGGGAACACGTTCTCTACCTCCTGAAAGGCGGCGGGGCGCATCTCAACTTCGAGCAGGCCATCGCTGGTTTTCCGGAAGATATGCGGGGTGCGAAGGTGGAGGGCGTTCCGCACACGGCGTGGCGTCTGCTCGAACACATGCGAATCTGTCAGTGGGACATCCTGGAGTTCTCCCGCAACGCCGAGCATATCTCTCCCGATTTCCCTGACGGCTACTGGCCCGAGACTGATGCACCACCTGATGCCGAGGCGTGGGAGAGATGCGTTAAGGCGTTCCGAGCCGATATGCAGTCGATGGTCGATTTGGTTACCCATCCGGGTACCGACCTATTTGCCCCGATCCCCCACGGTGAAGGCAAAACCATCCTGCGGGAAGCATTGCTCGTGGCTGACCACAACGCGTATCACCTCGGCCAATTGGTAGTCCTTCGTCGTTGTCTCGGAGCGTGGGAAGACTGAGTATGGCCGAATCCAAAATACGCAACCTCTTCGCCGGCATCCCGACCGTAGTTCCCAAGGAAATGGTCGAAGTCCTCGCCGAGACCCAGCACGTCCGCATCGAGCGGATTGTTTCGACCGGCCACGCTTCGCCCGAAGACTTCTGGTACGATCAGGAGGAGGCCGAGTGGGTGATTGTGCTGAAGGGCGAGGCGACGCTGCTCTTCGAGGGCAACGAGGAGCCGACGACCATGCGGCCCGGCGATCACGTCCTGATTCCGCCGCACCGGAAGCATCGAGTGGCGTGGACGACGCCGGACGAACCGACTGTTTGGTTGGCGGTGTTTTACAGGTAAGCGTCCGGTAAACCACGCCTTGACGGCTCGGTTACCTCTTGCTTCCTCTTGGTGAATTTGAAAGTCATGCGTATTTGGGTCGATGCCGACGCCTGTCCGGGCGAAATCAAGGAACTCTTGTTTCGCGCCGCGAAACGCAGGAGTATCAAGGTCACGCTGGTGGCGAATCAGCCCGTGCGGACTCCCCGTTCCGACTTCATTGACAGTATGCTCGTGCCGGAGGGAGCGAACGTCGCCGACCGACGGATCGTGGAACTGGTTGAACCTGGCGATCTCGTGATCACCGCCGACATCCCGCTCGCTGCCGATGTAGTCGCCAAAGGCGGACAGGCCCTCAATCCGCGGGGCGAACTGTACTCGGATCTCAATGTCGGCTAGCGACTGGCCGTGCGAAATCTGCTGGATGAAATGCGAGGGGGAGGCCAGATCACCGGAGGGCCGGCAAACTTTAGCAGCAAGGACAAACAGGCGTTCGCGAATCAACTTGATCGATGGTTGACGTCGACGACAGAGTCTCGAAAGAAGTTGGGACAATGACCGTTCGGTGGGCCGCCCTGCGGTAAGAACCATAAGAGATGTTGCATCGGGTGAGCGAGTGCTGCATACGGCACCTCGTGGTCGCCTGGCAGTTGCTCGCCCGACCTCGACAAAGGGAGTGAACCGTCACGGTAACGCTCATCGTCGCCGAGGGCCAGGGCCACAACTACTGGGAAGGCTTTTTCCGCTGCCAGGAACCGATCGACTTTGCGATCGAACGAGCGAAGGCGGGCGCACGAAGGAAGCCATGACTGATCGAAAAGGCCAACCTGTCGCTGTGAGAACGCGACCGACGGTGTTACCCGGCCGGTACTTACGCACACATTCGCATGTTTTCTCCCCACGGTCGGTCGCCTCCCTCGTCTCGTAGTTTGTCAATCAGAGTGATCATTTGGTATGTTGAACTCTTTAAGGCTCTCAAACTCGTCCAGGGGATTTTCACCTCACAACAATCGCGCCCGGGCCGGGCTACTCAAGGCGACGCACGCGAGCGGGCGGGAGCGTCGGATTTATAGTCAGCATCACACGCGCCCGCCGCTTGAACTTGGTTGTTATCAGGCTCTAATCTAACTATGGATCCGCGGCTACTCAAACTTATCGCTTCATACACTGACGCAGTTGCGGAATGCGTTGCTCAACTTGCAACTGCGGGTGCGAAGCTTCCATCCAAGGACTACGAGTGGCCACCTGAGGGTTTTGATCCATCCGGAACGCTTCCTGACGGTCGGACCTATTGGTGTCATGGTGTCGGATGTGCTGTCAAATCAAAGAAAGGCCGTACCGTCGATTTCGATTTTGGTGAGAACGGTGAGACCAATGGGTTTTCGATCTCTCGGTTGCTCACATTTGTCGGTGACCGACCTGAGAAGTTCGGATTCGCTTCACGCGACCAAGTTTCCGCGATCTTCAATGACGCGATCGATGAGTTTCGGTTTTCTGGCTACATCCTGTATTATCTTCCGTGACCACCTAAAGACGGTCGGATAAATCGGGTACGGGCGGTCAGCGCTGACCGCCCTCCCACACCACCTGGCATGCGTCCTCCACGTAGTGGAGCAAGCTTGGCCCAGCGTGTCTTTAGGCATAACTGTCCCTGTTCTGCGAGCCAGGCATTGGTCAACCCGACGCCACTGGCAATCGTCTTTGCGGTTGTGTGCTTGGCGGATGGCCTGGCGACGCGGGACGCCCAGTCGAATGAGTTCTCGCCGAGGTTTCCGCGGGCGCCGCCATTGCTTCCAATAGCACATTCGAAGGCGGCGTTCTGACCGACGGCATACGACGCACTGAGTCCCAACAGAATCAATGCTTTGAAGAAGGAATAAATCGGGATCTTGCAGGTTGTTCGGGAATAATCTGGGCGGCTCATGCGTCTATTATCTAGTGGCGGCTGCGTCTGCGTGTGGCCCGCCAGATTTGTGGCGAACCTTTTTCGCCAAGCCCGCGTCTAAACCATCAGTAGGCGGCGATTCCGCCAGGAAACATTCCATGCGGCCCGTCAGGCCGCAGTTTCAACAGGATTGGAACGATGACTTCGTTACGACCAAGTACCTTCCGCGAACCCAAAGGCATAGCGCCGTTTGCCGATTGTTATCAATCGGGGAATACGCTGCCTTTACGCTTGTGACACTTGGTCCGTTCCTGTTGGAAATCCCCACGACCCGGTGTCAAAGCGACATCGGGTTTTTTCGTGGACCAATCACAACTTGACGGGCTGGTAGCTGAGACGGCCTAGCGCCGGTCTGAAGAACCGGAGACGAGGATTCGAGCGCCTCCCGGCCCACTTGCGCTCAAGGTGCGCGCTGACA
>JBGTJT010000094.1:0-9572 GCA_041744995.1 Pirellulales bacterium
GGTGCCTGACGCGCCGTGCCGAGGTGGTGGTGAACGCGCGGGTGGCGATCGATCCGGACCGCCTCCACGCACTCGTGGAAGCGGCCGTGGAACAAGCGGCCCGATCGCGCCATCTGGCGATCGAGTTCCGACAAACGCAAAGCTTTCGACCTGGCCGCCCCGTGCCGACGCACCGCTTGTCGGCGTCGGATTGACGGCGACGGTTTATCAGTTTCCGCGGCAATCTACTCGTCGGCTTCCTCCGCGTCGCCTGCGCCCTTGCCGCCGAGCAACGCTTCCAAGCTGCTGGCCGGCTGGGCCGGCTTGGGCCGTTCGTCGGTACCCGCTCCGTCCTCGCCGTCGCCGGCGGAATCCAGCAGCGGGAAGCTGCGGGCCAGCACGCGGTCTTTCTCGGCGGAGAGCGCTTCCAGCGCCTCGGGTCGAATCCGTACTTCCGCTTCCTGGAAGGTGCGGAAGCCGGTTCCCGCGGGAACCAGATGACCGAGGATGACGTTCTCCTTCAGCCCGACCAGACGGTCGACCTTGCCGGCTAGGGCCGCTTCGGTCAATACCTTGGTCGTTTCCTGGAAACTGGCCGCCGAGATAAAGCTGGAGCTTTGCACCGCCGCCTTGGTGATGCCGAGCAACTGCGTACTGGCAGTCGCCGACTTCGGCCGCGTGCCCTTGGCGATCTCGCCGCCGAGGGCCTCAATCTGCGAGTTGACCTGCTCCAGGGCGTCCTTGGGAACGATCGACTCGACGTTGAAGTCGCTATCTCCCTTGTGGGTGATTTTCACGCACTTGGAGAGGCTCTCGTTCTCATTGCGGAACTCGAACTTGTCCATCACGTTGCCCGGCAACAGGCTGGTGTCGCCGGGGCTTTCGATCTTCACCTTGCGGAGCATCTGGGCCACGATGATTTCGATATGCTTGTCATCGATTTCGACGCGCTGCGATCGGTAAACGCTTTGGATTTCACGCACCAAATACTGCTGCACTGCTTCCTCGCCCGAGATGCGGAGGATGTCGTGCGGCACCAGCGGTCCGTCCACCAGGGCCTCGCCCGCTCGCACGAAGTCGCCGGCATGCACCTTGAGGTGCTTGCCGTGCGAGACGAGGTGTTCGCGTTCGATGCCGCTCTCGCTGCGGACGATAATCGTCCGCTTGCCGCGGCGTTTCTCGCCAAGCAGTTCGACGGTGCCGTCGATCTCGGCGATCACGGCCGGATCCTTCGGCTTGCGGGCCTCGAAGATTTCCGTTACCCGCGGCAGACCGCCGGTAATGTCGCGCGTGCCGGACGCCTCGCGCGGCGTCTTGGCGACCAGCGTTCCGGCGGTGATCTTCTTGCCTTCCTGCACCTCGACGTAAGCTCGCTCGGGCAGGTAGTAGAAGTCCAAAATCTTGCCTTCGCTGTCCTCGATGACCACCTGCGGGTGCAATTCTCCCTTGTGCTCGGTGATCATGCGGCGCAAGTGGCCGCTGGGATCCTTCTCGCTGCGAACCGTTTCGCCTTCGACCATATCTTCGTAGCGGACCTTGCCGGAAACTTCGGCCAGAATCGGAATGCTAAACGGGTCCCAGGTGCAGAGCACCGCGTTCGGCTTGACCGTGCTGTCTTCGTCGACCATCAGCGTGGCGCCGGCCGGTACTTCGTACTTCTCGATCTCGCGGCCCTTGTCGTCGAGCAGGCTGATCTCGCCGTTGCGAGTCAGCACGACCTGATTGCCTTCGTCGTTGGTGACGACCTTCAAGCGGGTGAAGCGGACAATGCCTCCCTTCTTGGCCTTCAGTTCGTTGTCTTCCATTTCGTGGCTGGCCACGCCGCCGATGTGGAAGGTCCGCATCGTCAACTGCGTGCCCGGCTCGCCGATGCTCTGCGCGGCGATAATGCCGGCCGCCATGCCTTCTTCGACCATCGACCCGGTCGACAGGTCCATGCCGAAGCAGCGGCGGCAGATGCCGAGCGAAGCTTCGCACGTCATCGGGCTGCGGACCTGAATCTTCTCCAGTCCCAACTCTTCAATCTTGCGGGCAATGTCGCCGGTCACCAGATCGCCTTCGCGGACAATCACCTCGTCGGTAATCGGATTGACGATGTTGATCCGGCTGACGCGGCCCTTGATCGAATCGCTCAGACGCACCTCGACCTTTTCGCCCCGATAGATCACTCCCTTAGTGATGCCTTGCGAGGTGCCGCAGTCTTCCATTGTGATGACCACGTTCTGGGCCACGTCGGCCAGCTTACGGGTAAGGTACCCCGAGTCGGCCGTCTTCAACGCCGTGTCGGCCAGACCCTTGCGGGCGCCGTGAGTAGACGAGAAGTACTCCAACACCGACAGCCCCTCGCGGAAGTTGGCCTTGATCGGGGTCTCGATGATCTTGCCGCTCGGCTTGGCCATCAGACCTCGCATGCCGGCCAACTGACGAATCTGTTCCACGCCGCCGCGGGCACCGGAGTGGGCCAGCAGGTAGATCGGATTGACGTAGCCGGACCAGCGGAAATCGCTTTCCAGCTCGGTCATCATTTCGGCCGTGATCTGTTCGCGAGCGTGCGTCCAGGCGTCGAGCACCTGGCTGTATCGCTCCCCCTCGGTAATGATGCCGCGGGCGTACCGCTTGTTGGTTTGCAGCACGATCTTCTCGGCGTCCTTGATGATCCGCGGCTTCGATTCCGGCGTCACCAAGTCGTCGGTCGCGAACGACAGTCCGCTGAGCGTAGCCTGGCGGAACCCGATTTGGTTCATGTCGTCGAGCAGGAGGATCGTCTTGCCGCGGCCCAGCAAGCGGTAGCAGTCGGAGATCACATTGGCCAGATCCTTCGATCGCATCGGCAGGTTGTAAAACGGCATGCCCGCCGGCAGTGCGGCGTTGAACAGCACGCGGCCGACGGTCGTCTTGACCATCTTCATCGGCACGTATTCGTCGCCGGTCTCGACGCTCTTGACGAGCGTGCCTTCCGGCATGCGAACCGTGATCCGCGAGTGCAAATTGACTACTTTTTGAGAAAACGCCGTCTCCACTTCTTCCGGATGGGCAAACACCATCCCTTCGCCCTTCATATCGGGCAGCGAGACGGTCATGTAGTAGCTGCCCATCACCACGTCCTGCGAAGGACTGATGATCGGCGCGCCGTTGGACGGGCTGAAAATGTTATGCACCGACATCATCAGCGTGTGCGCTTCCACCTGGGCTTCGATCGACAGCGGCAGGTGAACCGCCATCTGGTCGCCATCGAAGTCGGCGTTGAAACCGCGGCAGACCAGCGGATGCAACCGGATGGCGTTCCCTTCGACGAGCACCGGCTCGAAAGCCTGGATGCCCATGCGGTGCAGCGTGGGAGCACGATTCAGCAGCACCGGATGGTTGCGAATCACCTCTTCGAGAATATCCCACACCTCGGCGTCCTTGCGCTCGAGCATTTTCTTGGCGCTCTTGATCGTATCGGCATGGCCGAGATCCTTAAGCCGGCGAATGATGAACGGCTGGAACAATTCCAGGGCAATCTTCTTCGGCAAGCCGCATTGATGCAACTTCAGCGACGGACCGACCACGATCACGCTGCGGGCGGAGTAGTCGACCCGCTTGCCGAGCAGGTTCTCGCGGAACCGGCCCTGCTTGCCCTTGATCATATCGGTCAGGCTCTTCAGCGGGCGGTTGCTGCTGCCAAGCACCGGCCGCTTGCAGCGGTTGTTGTCGAACAGCGCGTCGACCGACTGCTGCAGCATCCGCTTCTCGTTGCGAATGATCACTTCCGGCGCATTCAGGTCGACCAGCTTCTTCAGCCGGTTGTTGCGGTTGATGATGCGGCGATACAGATCGTTCAAGTCGCTGGTGGCGAAGTTGCCGCTGTCGAGCAGCACCAGGGGGCGCAGATCGGGCGGGATGACCGGGATGACGTCGAGCACCATCCATTCCGGCTTGTTGTCGCTGTCGCGGATCGCCTCGACGATCTTCAGCCGATTGATCAGTTCCTTCGCCTTTTGCTTGCTGCCGGTCTCCTTCAGGTCGACGCGGAGTTGATCGGAGAGCGTGACCAGGTCGAGATCGACGAGCAGCTTGCGGACCGCGTCGGCGCCCATGTCGGCCTCGAAGCTGCCGTCGCCGTATTGCTCCTTGGCCTGGCGGTATTCTTCCTCGGTCAGCAGTTGCTGCTTCTTGAGCGCGGTTTCGCCGGGGTTGGTGACCACGTAATCCTGGAAGTAAATCACCTTTTCCAGGCTGGTGGTCTTCATGGCCAGCAGGTTGCCCAAGCGGCTCGGCATCGCCTTGAAGAACCAAATATGCACGATCGGGGCGGCCAGTTCGATGTGGCCCATCCGCTTGCGGCGCACTCGGCTGTGGGTGATCTTCACGCCGCAACGGTCGCAGATCATGCCCTTGTACTTCATGCCGCGATACTTGCCGCAGGCGCATTCCCAGTCCTTCTCCGGGCCGAAGATCCGTTCGCAGAACAGACCGTCCTTTTCGGGGCGGTAGGTGCGGTAATTGATCGTTTCCGGCTTCTTCACCTCGCCAAACGACCAGCTACGGATATCGTGCGGCCTGGCCAGGCTGATCTTAACCGAAGCATAGTCGTTAATGCGGTCGTAGGAAGAGCTTTCTGCAATGCTCATGGGCCGGTGCTCCCCGTTGGGTTGTTACTGATTCCGATGTATCTTCGGTCGAAAGCTTGCAGCCGCCAACCTTGCTACCTTCGGTCAAAAAGTCACTTTGCGATTCCTGTTTTATGGAACTCACGTCAATCGTGGGAGAATCAATTCCACAATCAAGACAGTCGTTTTCGCTTCTAGCTCTTGGGAGGGTAGTCCCAAATGGTAGTTTCGTTTCCAGCGCTATCAATACTGGCGATACGCTTTACCCAACCGTGAACGACGAAGCCTTCGGATGAAAAGTCGATTTCTTCGAGCACGTCCGACACACTGATCTCATAAAGTACGTCCGGCGATAATACCACTCGATCTCCAAGCGGTTCGATCCATAGTTCTTGCTCGCTCCCGGTGGTGTTTCTCACACGGAAAACTTGCAGTCGATTTGTCGCAGACGTTGCCGCCATGACTTAAACTCCGTGCAGCAAATTGGCTGCATGCCACATCAACTCAGCACGACCATTCGCGCTTGGATTGTCCGGCATCAGTCGCTTGACGGTATCGTAGGCTATTGCCCAGTTTGTTGCGCTATCCGCATCCAAACCGATATTCACAAGTTCCTGCCGAGTGATACTGCCTATCCGATTTCTCGCCTCATTGTCCCCTCTTCCCCAATCCATCCTGCGACCGAATTCTGAAGGCGACATCCCCGCGGGCAGGCTGCTCCGCATGAGTTCGGCCACTTCGTCCATACTTTCGGGTATTTTGTCACGTCGCACGGACCGTCCTCTAGAGGCTCATTCCCTAAATCCTTCGTTTCTCCAGTTGCATGTTCAGGCCCAGGCCGCGGATTTCGTTGGTCAGCACGTCGAAACTCGCCGGGGTGCCGGCTTCCAGCGTGTTCTCTCCCTTGACCATCGACTCGTAAATCTTGGTCCGCCCTTCTACGTCGTCGCTCTTGACGGTGAGCAGCTCCTGCAGGATGTACGCAGCCCCGTACGCCTCCAGCGCCCAGACTTCCATTTCTCCGAAACGCTGTCCGCCAAAGCGGGCCTTGCCCCCCAGCGGCTGCTGCGTAATCAGCGAGTAGGGGCCGGTGCTGCGGGCATGGACCTTGTCGTCGACCAGGTGATGCAGCTTGAGCATGTAGATGTAACCGACCGTCGTCTCCTGCTCGAACGGTTCGCCAGTGCGGCCGTCGTACAGACGCTGTTTGCCGTTGCGCGGCAAACCGGCCTCGACGAGACAATCGTTGATCGTCTCCTCATTGGCGCCGTCGAACACCGGGGTGATCGCCTGGAAGCCTAGCTTCGCGCCGGCCCAGCCGAGGTGGGTCTCGAGAATCTGACCCACGTTCATGCGGCTCGGAACGCCGAGCGGATTGAGCATGATTTGCACCGGGGTGCCGTCGGGCAAAAACGGCATGTCTTCTTTCGGCAGGATCTTGGAGATCACGCCCTTGTTGCCGTGCCGGCCGGCCATCTTGTCGCCGACCGAGATGACCCGCTTGGTGGCAATGTAGACCTTGACCATTTGCAGCACGCCGCTGCGCAGCTCGTCTCCCCGCTTCATGGAGTTGAGCTTGCGGTCGCGGGAGTCGATGGCCGCTTCGACGTTCGGCCAGTACGACTTGTACGCCTTGTCGATGTCCGACAGACGGTCGGCGCTGCGGATGTTGAGCCAGTCGATCTTAAATCGCGGCGCCATTTCGGCGACGTACTTGGAGTCTTGATCCTTGACCAGCGGATTGCCGTCCTCGTCGGTCAGCTTGCGCTTGAGGATCGTCTCCATTTCGACGACCATCGCTTCAAACGCCTCGGCGATCTTGGCGTTGCCGTCCTCCTCGGCTTTCTTCAGCGCGCTCTCGAAGTCCTTGCGCTCGTCTTCGGTGAGGCTCATGCGGCGGGAGAACTTCTGCGTGTCGATCACGATTCCTTCCACGCCGGAGGGCACATCGAGCGAATCGTTCTTGACGTCCTCGCCGGCGCGGCCGAAGATCGCGTGCAGCAGCTTCTCCTCCGGCGTCAGCTCGGTCTTGCTCTTGGGCGAGACCTTGCCGACCAGAATGTCGCCCGGCCGCACATAGGTGCCCACCTGAACAATGCCGCTTAAGTCGAGACTGCGGAGCGCTTTCTCGCTGACGTTGGGAATATCGCGGGTGAACTCCTCGCGACCCAGCTTGGTCTCGCGGATCTCGATATCGAACTCCTCGATATGGATCGACGTGTAGGTGTCTTCATGCACCAACTCCTCGCTCAGCACGATCGCGTCTTCGAAGTTGAAACCGTCCCAGGCCATGAAGGCGACCAGCACGTTGCGGCCCAGCGCCAGCTCGCCCATGTAGCTGCCGGCGCCGTCGGCCATCACCTGGCCCTTTTCCACTTTCTCACCCACCCGCACGATCGGCCGCTGGTTTTGGCACGTTCGTTCGTTGAGGCCGACGAACTTCCGCAACTTGTAGACATCGCCCCCCATCTCGATCCGCTGTGCATCGACATAGGTGACCGTTCCCTTCTTGCGAGCCTTGATCACCATGCTGCTGTTCGAAGCGACCTCGCGCTCCATGCCCGTTCCCACGATCGGCGGCTCGGTCACCAACAACGGCACCGCTTGCCGTTGCATGTTGGAACCCATCAACGCGCGGTTGGCGTCGTCGTGCTCCAAGAACGGAATCAAGCCGGCCGACACGCCGACCATCTGGCTGGGAGCGACGTCGACCAGGTTGATCTGGGCCGATGGCACCAGGGCAAAGTCGGCCTTGATGCGGGCGACAATGTTGGGCTCGAGTATCTTGCCTGAGTCGTCCAGCTTGATGTCGGCCGGTCCCACGTAGGCGTTGGCTTCCTCGTCGGCCCGCAGCCAGACGATCTCATCGGTCACCTTGCCGTCCTTGGCCTGCCGGTAGGGCGTGACCAAAAAGCCGTACTCGTCGACGGCCGAGTAGATTGCCAGACTGGAAATCAGGCCGATGTTCGTGCCTTCCGGCGTTTCGATCGGACAGATGCGCCCATAGTGCGAAATATGCACGTCGCGCACCTCGAAACCGGCGCGCTTGCGATTCAAGCCGCCCGGGCCGAGCGCACTGAGACGGCGCTCGTGCGTGAGCATCGACAACGGATTGGTCTGGTCGACCACTTGAGACAATTCGCCGCGACCGAAGAAATACTCGATCGCCGCCGAGATGCTCTTGGGATTGATCAGGCTTCGGGGCGTCATGTCCTCGACGTCCTTGAGGCTCATCCGCTCCTGCACCGTGCGGCGCAATTTGAGAAAGCCTTTGCGCAACTCGTCGGCCGCTAGTTCGTCGATCGTGCGCAGACGACGATTGCCCAAATGGTCGATGTCGTCGACGTGAACCTTGGGATCGCCGGAGACGAGGCGGATCAGATACTTAATCGAGGCGATCAAGTCGGCCGGACGGAGCGTCATTTCCGTCTCCGGCACCTTCAGGCCCAGCTTGCGGTTGATGCGGAAGCGGCCCACCTTGCCCAGCCGGTAGCGGTTGGTGTCGTAGAACTTTTCGGTGAACAGGCTGCGCGCCTTTTCCAACTGCGGCGGATTGCCCGGACGCAGCCGCTGGTAAATCCGCAGCAGCGCTTCCTCGTGGCTGTTGGTGTTGTCTTCTTCCAGGCTGGCGAACAGCAGCGGGCTGCGCGGTTCGGGCATCACCTCGACCTTGCCGACGTCGCTGGCGCAGATCGTCTCGGCCAGTTGCTTGGTGATCTTGTGGCCGCTCTCGACGATGATCTCGCCCGCCTTCTCGTGCTTCACCGGATAGACCACGTCGTCGACCGAGATCTTGCCTTCGATCTTGCTGGCGCTGCGGCCGTCGACGATCGTCTCCTCGCTCGTCTTGTAAAACGCCCGGATGATATCGGCGTTGTAGCTGTACTTGGGATCCATTGCCCGCAGCAGGGTCATCGCGGAGAACTTGCCGCTTTGATCGATGCGAACCGTGAGGCTGTCCTTCTTGCTGATATTGACTTCGATCCAGCTTCCCCGCTCGGGAATGATGCGGCAACTGTGCTGTTGCTTGTCGGCCGCGTCGGCCTCGCGAACGAAGTCCACGCCGGGGCTGCGATGCAACTGGCTGACCACCACCCGCTCGGCCCCGTTGATGATGAACTCGCCACCGCCGAGCATGATCGGCATGTCGCCCAGGTAGACCTCCTCCTCGACCGGCTCCTCCTTGGTGAGTCGCAACCACACGCGGAACGGTCGGCCATAGGTCAGCCGCAACTGTCGGCATTCGTGCGGTTCGTAACGCGGTTTGCCCAGTTCGTAGCCGATGTATTCCAATCGCAGCGACTTGTCGTAGCTTTCGATCGGAAAGATCTCGCGCAGCACCGACTCGATGCCCTGGTCCTTGCGCTTGTCGCGCGGAAGTTCGTACTGCAGAAAGGCGTCGTAACTGCGGGTTTGAATCTCCGTGAGATTCGGCACCACCAAGTCGTCGCGAATCGGCGTGCCGAAACGGCGGACTTCCGTGGGACGAAGACGGCGTTCTTCCGAGGTAGCCATAAGCGGGCGAACTCCTAACAGGAAACGTGATAACTGCGGCGCAGCGCATCGACCAGCGGACCGAACCAAGCGGCGAGACTCAGACCGAGCATCGCAAAGTGTGCCAACCGGTCACGATCAAGACCCCTCGAGCGCGCACCTTCGGTACGGGGTCTGCCGCGAGACTGCAATAAGGAACATGTACGGATCAAAAAGCCAACACCCTTAGGCGCGACGGCGCGCCGAAGCGCGGCGCCGCTACTTGTGGGAGCAAGTTGTGTCAAACGATTTTGTTCACAACAAAAAACGTGGAACGCAAGTTCACAGCCACAACTACTTGATCGAGACCGTCGCTCCGGCCTCTTCCAGCTCCTTCTTGACCTTTTCGGCTTCTTCCTTCTCGACGCCTTCCTTGACCTTACTCGGAACGCCTTCGACCAGATCCTTCGCTTCCTTCAGACCCAGGCCGGTGAGCGTGCGGACGACCTTGATCACGCCGATCTTCTT
>JBGTJT010000095.1:0-2962 GCA_041744995.1 Pirellulales bacterium
GCACCGCACGTCGAGCGGCGTATCGCCGATCACCCACACGCTCTCCGGCGAGATCGCCTCGAGATGCGCGGCGGCCGCCGTGATTGCCGAGCGGGCGACGTCGTCGCGCTCGTAGTGAATGTCTCCATAACCGCCAAAGGCAAAGAAATGAGCCAACTGGTAGTGTCCCAGCTTAACCCGCGCCCCTTGTTCGCTGTTGCCGGTCAGCAGGCCCAGGCAAACGTCGCTTCGCACGGCAAGCTGGTCGAGCAGTTCGGCCACGCCCGGCAGGATGCGTCCCTGGCTTTCGCTCAATGTATCGGGCAGGTGGCGGAGGTAGGTTGCCAAGAATCGCCGCCAGTTCTCCTCGTTGTCCTCCAGGGCGTGCAATTGGAACAGGTCGCGGAGAATCGCCCGATCGGTCCGCCCGCTGAACGAGACCTCGCCGCGAATTTCCTCCAGCGAGAATTCCTCGGCCAGCGCCCGGAAGAACGCCAGCGAACCGGCGCCGCCGGAACTGAGCAAGGTGCCGTCAATGTCGAAGAGCAAAAGTTTCATGCCAACGGATTGTACCAGCGAGCGGGCCGCTGGACTACACGCCGTGAAGGGAAAAGGGGACCCTCAAGCAGAACAGTCTAAAGAGCGCTCCATCTTCTTAATCTTGATCATACTCGTACTCCTACTCGTACTCGTAGACTCACCTTCCGAGTAAGATTAAGAGTAAGATTATGAGCTTGAGATGTATGGCAACGAGACTTAGATTGTCGATAGGAGGTAACGTCATGATGCGTTGTACTGCCAATCTGCTTTCCGTCGGCGACACGGCCCCCGACGTCGAGCTGACCCGTTGCAACGGAAGCGTGGTCGCCTTGCGGCAACTGCACGAAGCCGCGCCCATTGCTTTGCTGTTTCTGCGACACTTGGGGTGAACCTTTTGCCGCGAGTACGTGGTTCGCGTACGAGACAGCTATCCGCGGTTCGTCGCGGCGGACATGCAAGTGGCCGCCGTCACGATGGCTTCGCCGGCGAAGGCAACACGGTTTCGCGATCAGTTCGCGTTGCCGTTCGAGATGCTGTGCGATCCCCAGCAGCAGGCGTACCGGGCGTTCGGCCTGAGTCGCGGGACCGCCAGCCAGGTGCTAGGGACGAGCGTCTGGCGGCGCGGCCTCAAGGCGTTCCTTTCCCACGGCGTGGGACGTCCGGCGGGCGACGTGTGGCAACTGCCCGGCGAGTTTGTCGTGGACGCCGCAGGCGTCGTGCGGCTGGTGCACTACAGTGAAAACTCGGCGGACAATACGCCGGTCGAGCAGCTCATCCGTGTGGTCGATGCCGATCGTCCCGATTGACCTTGCGGACTTGACGCACATGGCTCCTGAATCGTGCGGGCTAGTCGTCGTCTTCCGACAGCGCATAGAACCGGAGGCTGTGCAGCGCGTTCTCGAAGTTGGTGAGATCCTCGAAGAAGTCGTCGAACTGGACTCGCAACATCGGCAGCCAGACCGGGTCTTGCTCGGCCTGGCCGACTCGCTGATGGATTGCGTCGATTTGCTCCCTCATCCAACCGAGTTGGTCGCACAGCGAATGCACCTGCGCCGTCAGATAAGGCGCCTCGAAAGCGGTTTCTTGCAGCAGCCCTCGGCCTTCGCTTTCGTCGCATTGACGCTCGGCCAGCATCGTCCGCAGCAATCCCAACGGCGGTTGCAACCTCTGCGGTTCGCACTCGGCTGCCGCCAACAACTCGCGGACTTGCTGGGCCACGTCGCGTATACTCGGACTGTTGGCAACCGAAATCGAATCGGTCGCGCTGGGATTGGCTCGGCTCATGGCGGCGTCCTTAGTTTTCCACACAAGTGAATTTTATCCGGTGTCCGCCAGCCGAGTCAATTTTCCACGGATCGCCGAGCATTCGACTGAACCGATATTGCGTGATCCTCCCCCGCGGCCGAATCCGTGTGCCTGGTGGACCTTGGCGACGGGACGGCGATAATCAATCAATGGCATGCGGAGTTGTTTGCTCTAATTGTAAGGTTTGACGATCGATGCGGTGTGTTTCAGAAAGCGGAAAGCGGAAAGCCGACAGCCGAAAGCGGAAAGCCGGCTGCTTCCAAGCAACCGCTTTCGGCTTTCCGCGATCCGCTTTGGTCGGCAATCCCGCCGTTCCTTGCTAGACCGTTGACAGTCTGAGTCACCCATGAAACTGGCGATCGTTCATCATCATCTGAACCGCGGCGGCGTGACGCAGGTGATTGCCAATCACTTGCAAGCGCTCGACGCGATCCTGTCAGAGCCGCTGGAGGTGGCGCTGGTGCATGGCGGCCGTCGCGACGGTTGGAACGAAGCGGCGGAACGAGCGTTGCAGCGACTCTCCATCCGGCACGTTGTCGTACCGGATATCGACTACGACGAGGCCGAGCAAATCCCCCAGCCGGCCCCGGGTGTGCTGGCCGACACGATCCAGCAGGCGCTGGCCGCCGACGGTTTCAGCTCCGACGAGACGGTGCTGCACGTTCACAACCACTCGCTGGGCAAGAATGTTTCGCTGCCGGGGGCGATTCACCAGCTCGCCTCGGGCGGCTTTCGATTTTTGTTGCAACTGCACGACTTCGCCGAGGACTTCCGCCCGGCCAACTACCGCCGCCTGCACCGGGCGATCGGCGGGGACGAAGCGTCGTTGGCCGTTGAGATCTATCCGCAAGCGGAGCAAATCCACTACGCGGTGCTCAACACGAGAGACGCCGCAATCTTGCTCGCCGCGGGCGTCGCGCCGCCGCGGCTGGTGTTCCTACCCAATCCGGTGGTCGACCAGGTGGAAGTTCCCTCGCGCAGCGAAGCCCGCCTGCAACTGAACCAGGCGGCCGGCATCGCCGCCGGCGAGCGGCTGGTGGTGTATCCGGTCCGCGGCATCCGCCGCAAGAACGTGGGCGAGATGCTGCTGTGGTCCGCGCTGGCGCCGGCCGGCTGCCGCTTCGCGCTGACGCTGGCC
>JBGTJT010000096.1:0-2547 GCA_041744995.1 Pirellulales bacterium
TCTCAAGGCCGCGCAGCGGGACGTTTGCGCGCGGCTTGCCGAAAGCCAAGAGATTCCCTGGCTGATGGTGCATTGCGATTGCCCCAGCGAGACCGCCCGGCAGAGAGTCCGCGACCGCCAACGGCAGCCGGACCATCCATCGGAAGCATTCGTGGAACTGGTGGATGAACAATTGGCGCAACGCGAATTGCCGACGTTCGATGAGCGAAACCTGCAAGTCGACGGCACGGACAACAGTGACGAAAACGCCCAAATGGTGACGCAACGGCTGATCAAGCCACATTACGCAAGTTAGATGACTATCTTACCTGTTTCTAACCTGAGCCATTGACAACGAACGCGAGGCGTCTATCGTGCATATATGGGTAGGATAATTCAGGAGAAGGGCAGAGGATGCCGAAAAGAAAGATAGACGTAAGGGATTTCGGCGCGCTGCGAATTGCGGCGTTCTTCGCGTAACGGGGTGTTTCGATGGAGTTGCCGTTTTGCCTTTCAATGGTACTTTGCGATGGGATTCACCGGGACGCTGGAAGCGGCAAACATACCATCCTGGGCACATTTAGCACGATTCATTTTGACAAGCTGCCAAATAAGTCGCCGTTCGCGGTCTACTTTGCAATCACGGACGGGCAAGGAGAGTTTTCCCTCCAACTTCGTATCGTTGATGCAAAGGCCGATCTTTCGGACGATGTCGAGCAGCTTTTCGAAACCCCGAAAATAGAATTCGAGTGTCCCAGTCCGCTGATGGTTATCGAGGGAGGATTTGTTGTTGCTCCAGTTTTTGAGAAGACTGGTCATTACATTTGTCAGTTGCTGGCAAACGGTGAAGAAATTATGGAGCGGCGGCTGCTAGTAGCCGTGCGAGCGGAGACAGACGAAAATGAGCATTAACGTCGAAACACGGCCAGACAAAGTGATCGGAGAAATTGTGCTGGTGTATGGACAAGAGTGTAGTCCAACCGACTCTCCGCCATTCAGCAAAATTGCTCGATTATTGGAAGGCTCGCCACGACCAAAGCGTCCGCCCCGCCGAGCAACTGAAGTCCGTGAGGACATCCTTGATATCCAAGAACTTCGCGACGCGTTGGATGAAGACGACTTCTCCGATTATCGCGCGTTTCGCAAGAACGACCTCGACATGTAAGCAAGTGAGATTGTCGAGTGTCATCTTCTCCAGGATATGTTGTACTCGTATCCAAGGCAGCGCGCCGAGATTTGAAAAGGCTACAGAAGGCGTTGTCGACAGAGCGATTCAACCGGCTTGACAAGAGGATACTGTCCCTCGCTGATGATCCGAGGCTTGACGGTTGCGAGCCGTTAAAAGGAGAAGAAAACTCCTTTCGCATTCGCGATGGCGATTTACGCATAGTCTATGCCATTGACGACGGCAGCCGCCAAGTAAAAATATCTCGCGTTCGAAATCGCAAGGATGTATATCGGCACTAGATAATGCGCAGCGAATCGCGTTAATGCTACTGCCGAAACGTGCTATGCGGTTTGTCCGGCGCGGCGCCCTCGGCGGCTTTGAGATGCGGCTTGGGCGGACCGTTTCGGGCGGATGGGCCCGACGTTAACGCCCGCAATGCGTTGTCGACCTCGCGCGAGATCTCGGCGACCGGCCGCACCGTGGCGTCGCTGGGGGGAGGATCGAAACTCCGTTGGGGGCGAATGTCATGTTTCTTGCCGTACTTGCCGCAGAAGAAGCGGCCGATCGGACTGGCCAGCAGCGCCGGCAAGAAGATCAGATCGCCGACGAGCGCCGCAACCAGCAGCACCACCATCAACACGCCGAACCGTTGCGTCGGAGTAAAGGTGCTAAAGGCGAACACCCCCAGCCCCAGTCCGCCAATCAACGAGGTTTGAAACATCGCCGTGGCGCACCGTTCATAGGCCAATCGCACCGAGTCGGCCCGGTTCAATCCCTGGATCAAGCCGCGGCGGAACCAGGTGAGGAAGTGGACGGTATCGTCGACCGCCACACCCAGCGCCACGCTGGCCGTCATCATGGTGCCGATATCAATGGCGATCGAAGTCCAACCCATCATGCCGAAGATCACCAGAATCGGGAACATGTTGGGCAACATCGACAGCAGGCCGGCCACCGGGCTACGGAGTACGACCATCATCAGTAGGGCGATCAGCACGAACGCCAGGGCAATGCTTTCGATCAGCCCGGTCAGCAATTCGCGCTGGGCTTTATAAACCAGAGGCACGACGCCCGTATAGATCACCTCGACGCCGATCTCCTCGTCCGGAAAGGCAGCCAGCGCATTGACTGCGCGGCCGTCGACGAACTTGTCGGCGCCGGCGCTGGCGGCGATGAAGGCGGCGTCGATCCGGTCGTGGTCTCCGGCCAAGTAGACGTAATCGAAGTTGGCGAATACCTGGGCGAGTTGCTCGTTGGGAGACTCTAGCGTGACCCGCTCGCCGCCGGCCAATGGTTCGTTATAGACCGGCGTGACCGATAGTCCGCTCCCTCGCAACAAGCCGACCAGCAGCGCGGCCATTTGCTGGCGGCCGCGCTGTTCGCGCGACGAGAGCGCGGCG
>JBGTJT010000097.1:0-9737 GCA_041744995.1 Pirellulales bacterium
GCTGGTGGCCGCCGCGCCGCCGATGTAGGCCGCCCGACTGGCGGCGATGCCGCCGTCGACCCCTTGCGCCCGGCGCAGTCCAATTTCCAGCACCGGATCGTCACCGGCGGCGTCCACCACCCGCGCCGCCTTGGTGGCGATCAGCGTTTGATAGTTGATCAGGTTCAACAGCGGCGTCTCCAACAACTGGCACTGCAACAGCGGCCCGCGGACGCGAATCAACGGCTCGTGCGCAAACACGAGCGTCCCTTCCGGCACGGCGTCGATGTCGCAGGTGAATTGCAACGAGCGCAGATAATCGAGAAACTCGCGATCAAAGATCGGCTGCTGATCGTTGCCTTCGATGCCGGCCAGAAATTCCAGGTCGTCTTCGCGAAACTGGAATGCCTGTAAAAACTCGATCGCCGGCTGCAACCCAGCGGCGATCGCGTAGCCGCCGGCAAACGGATTGTTGCGAAAGGTGAGATGAAAGATCGCTTCCTGCTCCGGCCGCCGCAACTTCCAATAGCCATAGGCCATCGAAAGTTGGTACAGGTCGGTGAGCAAGGCGAGCGAACCGTAGCGGTCGCCCTCGAAGGAAGCGGTCATGGCGGCGATCTCCCGCTGCTAAGTGTAAGGCATACACTATTGAGATGCAACAAGCCAGCGGCAGGTTCACTTTTTTCCGCGAACTTACTGCACCTCGACCCAGCGTTTGATGCGAATCTTGCCATGCCCGCTGCCGGATAGCCCGGTAAGTTCTTCGCCGCAGAGCGCTCGCCCATAGATGCGAACATCGTCAATCAGACCTTCCCACTCTTGGTTCTTGGTGCCGATGCCAAGTGTAAAGCGGTCGATTCCGGAGATGCTGCCCGCCAGCGGATGGGCGGCGGCAGTCGGTGTATCGAGTTCGCCGTTGATATAGAGCGTGAGCGTACCGCCGCTGCTCCAAACGAACGCCAGGTGCTGCCAGGCGATGGTCTGGGTGTAGTTGGCAGATTCTCCCTGCTGGGTGCCCGCGGTGGTGGTGAGCGAGTATTTGATCAGATCGCGCCCCCCGCCACTCCAGCCGTCCCTGTCGTATCGCATGCCCAGCAGTTCATCGTTGCCGTTGGGCGCGTTGGTGAAGTAGAGGCCGCGATCGACGTCGGTCAGGTTCGACTTGACCCACATGCAAATGGTGACGGCCTGAAGTCCGTTCAGCGCGTCGGCCACGGCATAACTGGTAATGGTCTGGCTGCCTTGGAAGTTGAAGGCGCCGTTCAACTTGCCGTTGGAGGTCCAGTTCGGCGTGCCGCTGACCAGGCCGTCGTAGTTGTTGCCGGAGGCGTCGACGGCGACCGAGCCGCTCGATTCGTCAAGCTTCCAATGCAGGATCAGGCCGTTGACCGCCGCAATCTCGGCAGCCGACAAGGGGGCGCCGTACAGCCGAACATCGCGAATTTCCCCCTGAAAATAGTCAACCCCGGAGCTGGAGGCATTGCGGCCGATCACCAGCGGTTCGTTGTTTTCGGCCAACGAATCGAAGTAGCCGTCGGGCGAGACGCCCCCCAGGCTGGCGTAGGGGGTGACATTGGTCGCCAGTTGCGTGCCGTCGACGTACAACTTGGCTTCGTAACGACCACCGCCGACGGGCGCGAAGGTAGCGGCCACATGATGCCAGCCGTCGTTGAGGTCGACGCCGGTGGCGATCAATTGCTGCTGGTCCTTCAGTCCCAAGGTGAGCCGAGTCAGTGCCGGGTTGTACTCGATCTCGTATCCTCCCGGTTGGTCCCAGGCAGACTTCTTGGAAACGACGCGCATATAACGATTGGCGGTCGAGTCCACCTTGATAAACGCCATCAACGTGAACGCCTCGGTGCGATCGAACAGGCCGCTGACCGGATCGTCGATCTGCACATAGTCCGTCGCGCCGTTGAACTTCAACGACGCCGTATCGCCGCCGCAGTTCTCCTGCCAGTCGAAGCTGCCATGCAGACTGCCGTCGTTTCCTTCACCGGAACTGTCGGCCGCCACGAGGCCGCCGGCTTCGTTCAGCTTCCACCAGCCGATGAAGGGATACTCGTAGGCGCCGATGTCCGGGCCGCCGCCGAGCACGCGCTGGTAGCCGTTGAAGTCGGTTTCGATACCGTTGATCACGGTTGCGGCGTTCACGGCGGGCGAAGCCGCTTGCAATTGATAGTCGCGGCCGGCGGGGTCGACGAACTTCGGGTCGCTCGTCAGGTTGGTCCCGTCGGCTGAGAAGCCGCTGAAGGCGTCGTCGTCGTTGCCGAAGGCGAGGTTGTATTGGGTCGTTCGCGCGCCGTTGTCGTGGTCGTAACCGTCTTGGCCGTTGTACGCGAAAATGTTGTTTTTGGCGATCACGGTTCCGCGGCGCTGCTTCAGCCCGTCCTCGCCATTGTGGGCAATCACGCAATGATAGATTTCCAGTGTGACTCCGTGGTCCACCGTGTAGACGCCATGGCCGCCGTTGTTGTAGATCAGGCAGTTGGTAATGAGGGCAGAAGCCGTGTCTTGCAGTTCGAGGCCGTTGGCGCCGTTGCGAATGATGCAGCGATCGAGCACGACTCCGATCGAGTCGTCGATCTCGACGACAATCTGATTGGCGCCGACGAAGGTGAAGGCGGTAAACTCCAAGTAGTCGTCGTTCTCGATGTTCAAGGCGCGTTGGTTGTGCGGGGCCGCCACGACGACTGCTCCAGAGGAACCAAACACGGCCCCGCTGGTGTCTGCGATGATTCGAATGGGGTTGCCGACGGTGCCGGCGACCGCGGGGGTAATCTGCTCGTTGTAGTCTCCGGTCATCACGTGAATGGTATCGCCAGGGCCGACGCTGGAGTGGTTCAAGGCATAATGGATGGTTTGCCAGGCCTGGCCGGCCGCCGGGCCGTCGCCGTCGTTGGAGTTGTTGCCGTCGGGCCGCACATAGAACGTTTCCGGCAGGTCGACATGAACTCCTTGCAGCACGGCCGCGACAATGACTTGCCGGTTCGGATTGTTGTTCGTTGCCGAGGCGGCAAGCACTCCGTCGCTCGCTACCGCCCGATCAGCCGTCGAGAACCGGCTCGAACTGCCGGCGACGTCCGTTCCCTCTTGGAAGCCGTTGTTCCAACTGTACTGTTGCGTGTTGCCGCACAGGGCGGCCGCCACGGCGTAGTCGCCATCGATCACGTCCATCGCCGGCGTAGTAATCGGATTGGGCGAGGAACTGTTCGATGAGTTGGAAGCGAAGTCGCGAATGGGCGAAGCCTGATCGACGTTCGCGTACATCCGGGCGGCGTAGTGGACGTTGCTGGTTCCCCCATTCCAACTCACGGAGAACGTATTGCTGTTGGCGGACTGGATGCCCGCCTCGTCGAGAATGAAAATATAAGCTCGCAGCCTGGGGTTCGAGGTCATCACGTCGGTGACCACTTCGGTCATCGGCTGGCCGCCAAAGGTGATCGATTGGATGAACCGATTGCCATTGTTCTGCACGCCGGCGGTGAACACCAACAGTCGATCGTTGCCGGCGGTAAACCGACTCGGTCCAGTGGTGCCGGTGGTCCAGGCGGTGATCGGCTGCACGTCGGCGGCGGTGGCGATGGTCGCCGCCAGCATCGACACGACGAGCAATGCGGCGCGAATGGAAGCACACAGGGGGCGCATGGCATGGTCCTCGGAGCAAGAAAGGCCTTGTTCAAATCTAGCTTCCAGCTTGGCAGCCGCAGCCGCCGGCGGCGCGCGACAGGAACCATAGAACCGCTACGAGCGGCACGAGCCAATCAGGCTACGCTCATCACCACGTACCAGTAGACGCCCAGCCATTGGCAGGCGCTGCCGGCGATCACCAGTTTGTGCCATACGGCATGAAAGAAGGGGACGTGGTTGTCGAGTTTCAGGAAAATCACACCGACCGTGTAGCAGGCGCCGCCGGCCGCCACCCACCATAGTCCGGCGTGCGGGACGTTGTCCAGAATTGGCCCGATGGCGAGAATCGGCAGCCAACCAAGCCCCAGGTAGATCCAGGTTACCACGCCGTCGACCCGATGGGCGAAGAACAGCTTGGAAACAAATCCCCCCAGGGCGACTCCCCACATCAAGATCAGCACCAGCAACGGCCACCCTTCGCGCAGATACTCCAACGCCCACGGCGTATAGGACCCGGCCACCAGCAGGTAGATGAACGCCTGATCGAGGATCCGCCAGGCGCGCTTCGCCTTCGGCCGTTGATAGAGGTGCGACAGCGTGGAGGCCAGATAGACCAGCATCAGCGTGACGGAATAGATGCCGCACCCGAGCACGGTCCACACGGTGCCGCGCTCGACGGCGGCGGCGACCAACACGATCGAGGCAACAACGCTCACAAAAAACCCGGCGCCGTGCGTGAGGCTGTTGACCAGTTCCTCGTGCGCGCTGCGGGGTCCGGTCAAGGGAAGCTGGTAGGTATCTTCGCCGTTCATGGTCGCGGCCATACGCGGGGAACAGTCCAAGGCTTGAACAATCGATTACGCGAAAGTTTACCGCAAGATGCCGGCAGCCAACAAGCCGCCCAGGATCAGCCCCGTCAGCGAGCAGGCGACGACCGCCGGCCAGCCAAAGCCGCGGATCATGTGCGCCGGCGATCGATCGCCGTCGGGAAATCGGATTTGCAGCAGCGAGCCTCGCTCCATATCGGCCAACAGCAGGCCGTCCGCTTGGTAGACGTGATGATACTCAAACAGTTGTCGTCGGGTAGCAGTCGAGGCCGGATCGGGCGCTTTGCCGCCGGTCTTGACTTCCACCACATACCTGCGTCCGCCGCGCTCGGCCAGCAGATCGGCTCTCACGACCACTTCCTGCCAGCGATCGTTGATCCACAACCCGGTGGTTTGAGAGAGTTGTTCGTCGAGAACTTCGTAACCATGCCGCTGCAATAACGCCAGGGCTTGATGCTCGCCCACGCGGCCGCGGCGAAAGCGGCGTCGCATCAGGTGGCGTTTCCAGCGGGCGCGCACCGACAGCGCCGCCGCCGCCGAACAGGCTGCGACGATCAACACGACAAGCAGCAGTACCGCCCAGTGAGAATCGGACATAGCAGGCATGGGGTTATCGAGAGTGAATTGGGATAAGCGGAATGATCCAGAATTGCCCCATCCGAGGCAAGACGAAATGACACGGCCCAGCACCACAACGGTGACAGCTTCGCGGTGCAAGAGTTCGTGCAACTTTTCACGAACGGACCTTGTTACTCTTTTCACAAACTAATTACCGGGCTTTTGTTTGCGAACCGCGGCGCAGGGCCGCTATAATTTGGCGCAAGCTGCTTTTCTGCCGGTTCGCCTGGGAATCGACCGTGAGGATGTTCATGGTTGCCTCAAGCGGGGCCGCGGGGCAATTCGCCGCACCCGAATCCGAAAGGTTACTCATGAACAAGTCAATCACCGCTCGCGACATGATGGTTCGCAAGCTGATCACGTTGCCGCCGACGATGGATTGCTTCGAGGCGCTGCGGCTGCTGGTAAAATACCGCATCTCTGGGGCGCCGGTGGTGGATGACGCACATCGCGTGGTGGGCGTCTTCACCGAGAAGTCCGCCATGAGTGCCTTGATGGACGCCGCCTACGAGCAGACCCCCAGTTGCGAGGTCAGCAACTACATGGTTCGCGAACTGGTGACCATCGGGCCCGATACCGATTTGCTGGAGATCGTACAGATCTTTCGCGATCAGCCAACCCGGCGGTTGCAGATTGTCGAGAACGAGCGCCTGATCGGTCAGATCAGCCGTCGAGACGTCATCTATAAAGCGGCACAGCTCATTCAGCCCAAGTCGGTCCGCGAAAAGAATGTGCTGTATTTGAGCGCCTTGTTCGAGCGGACTGACGCGCCTATCTAAGCTGCCGAAGCTGGCAGCTTCGGCAACGAAGGCTGCCGGCGCTGGCAGCTTTGGCAACGAGGGCTGCCACTGTTCCTGCCCGCACGGCAGCGTAGTGATTGTGCCGATTCTTTCGGTTCCCACTGGCCGGGAAGAAAATTCTCGGCCCCTGCCCGGCGGAGAGCTAGAATTGTCGAAAACCAACGGTTTGCGTCGTCGGGCAACGTCCTGCGCCCTCGCCCACGCGCGACCGACGGCATCCGACGAACCGAACTCTGGGGGAAGGCACGATGGCGATCGAAACGGACGTTCTGATTTGCGGCGCGGGACCGGTCGGCTTGACGCTCGCTGCGCAACTGCAAGCCTGCGGCGTCTCCTGCGTCCAGGTCGACAAGGCGGCCGGGACCACGCAACTTTCCAAGGCGCTGGTCGTCTGGGCCCGCTCGTTGGAATTGCTCGATCTCTGCATGGAATCGCAGGACATTGTCGCGGCCGGACTGCCGGTGGAGCGGGCCGAGTTCTTCGCCCACAATGAGCCATTGGCGTCGGTCGACTTCCGCGGGGCCGACAGCCGCTTCGGCGCCGGCGTGATGTTGCCGCAGAGCGAAACCGAGCGCCTGCTCGAGGCGCACCTCAACAGCGCCGGACACGTCGTGCGGTGGAACACCGAACTGGTCGCGTTTCAACAGCACGAACAGGGAGTCGACGGCCAATTGCTGCTGCCGGACGGATCGAACGAGGCGGTGCATGCCAAATGGCTGGTCGGCTGCGACGGCGCGCACAGCATCGTGCGGCATACGCTCGACTTGCCCTTTCATGGCGAAGTCGACATGCATCGCTGGATGCTCGCCGACGTCCACGCCACGGGCAATCTCCCCGAGGGCCAAATCATCGTCTGCTGGCACCCGGCGGGCGTGCTGATCTTGTTTCAGTTTGCGGCCAACCGTTATCGCGTGATCGCCGAGCTGCCGCTGGACAACGCGGACGAACCACGGCGTGATCCGACGCTGGCGGATATCCAATCGTACATCGACCAGCGCGGCCCGGGCGGCATCCAAGTGTCCGATCCCGTTTGGTTGACCGAGTTCCGCATCAACGAACGGATGGTCGACCGTTACTGCGTCGGCCGGGCGATCCTCGCCGGCGACGCCGCCCACGTGCATAGCCCCGCCGGCGGGCAAGGGATGAACACCGGCATGCAGGACGCGGTGAACCTCGCCTGGAAGCTTGCCTGGATGGCCCGCGGATTGGCCGGTCCGTCGCTGCTGGAAAGCTATTCGGTGGAGCGGAGCAGCATCGGCGAGCAAGTCGTGCGAAACGCCTCGCGTATTACCCGCGCCGCGACGCTCAAGTCGCCCGCGATGCAGTTCTTGCGAAACTCGCTCGCCCGAGTGGCGCTGCACTTTCAATGCCCGCAAGACTTCGCTCGCGATACGCTGTCCGAACTGACCATTTGCTATCCGGACAGCCCGATCGCCGGTGAGGATAGTCGACGCCGTAGCGGCAAACTGCGATTGGGCGACCGCGTCCCGGACGTCACCTGGCTCGATGTCGGCGGCGCTCCTCAGTCGCTCTATCGCCGCTTGGAAGGAGGCCGCGGCGCGGTCGTAAGCTGGGGCGCGCCCGGACCGTTGGCGGCCCGCATGGCGGCGGAGCTGCCGTCCGCATGGCAAGGCATGTTCGCGGCGATCGATCTGATCGACGGCGAGATTCCGCCCACCGCCGGACCAAGTGTCGGCCAAGCCACGGAAGAGGAGATAACGCATCTCGGCCTGACGGCGCCCGCGGTACTGATCGTGCGCCCGGACGGCTATCTGGCGGCGGCCGGCGATTGCAGCAACGCCGACTTGCTGTCGGCGTGGATCGAAAAGTTCGGCCAGCGGCAATTCGCCCCTTGCAGATAAACTGGGCTGCGCAAATCCAGGCTCAACCGGTAAACGGGTTCACCCCGTTTCATTCTACGCCATGTGGGTATGAACCGACATGAAAGGAACTCCTTGTTTGCGAGCCAAGACAATGGCATTTCTTTCTAACACGATGTAGACCGCTTTGATACTTTTTCTGTCCATACCATTGGCCGAAGGCCAATTTCACCGTAGCCAGGGGCATCGCCCCTGGAACGAAAGCTTGATTGCGAACATACGTTTCAACTGCTGGAACGTGTGTCGGGCTGACACTGAACATGCTGTACCCGCGTTGCCAATAAAATGACTGATATTGAGCGCCCAGTGTTTTGACAAACTTTGACGACGCTCGCTTGATGTGCTCAACCATGTCCGCCGGCGCGCGTAGCTTGCCCATCTCGAACAGAATATGAACATGGTCGGCTACTCCGCCGACTACGACGTAGGGTGAATCGAGATGGCGGACTAAAGTCGCCAGATATCCGTGAACGCGGTCGCGGATATTGTCGTCCAGCAAACGGCGACGTTTTCTTGTACTGAAGATCAAGTGAACGTAGAGTTGCGTGACCGTTTGAGGCATGGATCGTTCCCCCAAGTCGTGAATCGGTTGGAGTGAAGTTGGCTTTCAGCCAACGCAACTTAGAGCTATTCTACCAGGGGCGATGCCCCTGGCTACGGTGAGATTGGCCGAAGGCCAATGGTTTCGCCGATCATGCGATCGTCCTGTTTTGCGAATGTCAGTAGTTCCAATATCTATGTGGCGACCAACTTGACACCTTCAATGGTGGCAACGCTAGCTGTCAGCGATCAGCCGTCAGCAACCAGGAACTGCGTTTTTCCTTGCTGATAGCTGATCGCTGACAGCTAACGTTGTGCCATCAAACAGCTAAGTCCTTCGTCGAAATTTGGAACTACTGAATGTCGCGACCTAACCCTGCATGCTCAGAACATTGCCCACCCCAAGGCCGGTCTTGCCTGTCTACTATCTTTTGATCCCATCGACAGGCAGCTTGACGCCCCAGATCGGGCCGCGCTTGGTGTTTCTGGGCCGCGAGCCTTCGCGTTTGAGCATTGCCTTCCCCTCGTCGGTAATGCCGACGTCCCGATAAGTGCCGCGGTGCGCCTTGGCCAACGCCTCGAACCGCTTGGCAAGATCGGGCTTGACCTGCATGCCCAGCGTGTGCAGGGTCACGTGTCGCATTGGGTTGGCGGTCAGCTTCATGTCGGCCCTGTCGCCGAATGCGCCGTCTCCCAATACATACACCACATCGGGTCGCTGGCGGAGGGCAAGCTCAAACGCCTCCATTCCGTTGGTGTAGTAGCACATCTGAATTGTCGCTAGCCAGTTGTGGACCCGCTGCTTGTTCTCCTTGGTCGCCCGTACCATATTGGCTTCGGTCGAAGGATAAAACAACGGATAGGCCGTATCGCTGTAAAAAACAATGTAGAAGTATTGATTTTCCGACAGTTGTTCCACCGATTTGTACAGTTCGATCAACGCCGTTTCAAATCGTCCCTGCGTCATGCTGTTGGAGTTGTCGACCACGAAGGCGATGCGGCGGCCGGACGATTCGGTGCCAAAGAACTTGGTCATCTGCCCCATCTTGGCGAGTTCGGAGCCGCCGCCCGGAATATCGGCCATCAAGCTGTCGAGGCCAGGTCCAACCACGATGGCGTCGTTCATCGAGACTTCCGCCGGGGGAGCGTCCTGGATTCCGACCGTTTCACTGATGG
Organism: Pirellulales bacterium; assembly: GCA_041744995.1. Classification (GTDB taxonomy): domain Bacteria; phylum Planctomycetota; class Planctomycetia; order Pirellulales; family UBA7805; genus JBBDLY01. The sequence goes on from JBGTJT010000097.1 coordinate 9,451, forward strand.
CGGTCACATCCGGCTCGAACGCCTCCAGATCGCTGGTCTGCAAGGTCTCGGTGAAATCTTCCACTTCAACTTCAACGGAAATGTCGATTTCCGTTTCCATTTCCTCCAGCGGCACATGTTCGTCGGCGGAATTGGCCAGCATCGAGAGCTCTTTGCGAACCTCCGGCACGCTCAAGGAAAGCAGGGCCAATATCAAGATCAGTGCCATGTGAAACAGCATGCTGATCAACCAAGCCGGCGAGTTGCGGATCCAGACGGAAAGGCCGCCGCGCTCTTCCTCCTCCTCT
>JBGTJT010000098.1:0-3566 GCA_041744995.1 Pirellulales bacterium
GGCGTAGCCGATCAACAACGCCAGGTCGCAGAGGCGGTTGATCTTGCGCGGCTTGCCATGCGTTAGATGGAACAAGCGCTCCAGCGATTCGTGGCTGAATATCTCACGCCGCGCACCGGCCGCCGATAGGCGATGGTTGACGTACTGGATCGTTTCTTCGAGGTTCAGCGGACGCAGCAGGCATTTGACCCCGAGCCGCTCTTCCAAACCGGGATTGCGGTCCACCGCCGGCAGCAGTCCGGTTTGTCCGACCAGCAGCAGCGACAGGGCCGGCGCGCCGTCGATTTCGAAGTTCAACAGCAGGCGGATCAGCTCCAGCGATCCTTCCTCAGCCAGTAAGTGGGCCTCGTCGATCACCAGCACGTCGTGCAGGCCCTCCTCGTGATGCTGGCGCAGTTGCTGCTGAATGAAGCGCACGCTGACATCGGCGCCTGGTTCGCACCCGTCACGCAATTCGTCTGCACCGAGTTCGGCGGCGATGTAGGCGATCAGTTCTCGCGACGACATTTGCGGAAACACCAGATGCCGCACACGCATGCCGTCTTCGTCCAGTTCACGGCGAAGCATCTGCACCAGCATCGTCTTGCCCAGCCCCGAGCCGCCGGCGAGCAGCCCGCCGCCGCGGCGGTTCTCGATGGCGTAGCGCAACTTGAGCAGCGCGCCTTGGTGCGCTTCACTGGCGAAATAGAACGCCTCTTGCGAACCGTTCTCGAACGGCTTCTCGGCGAGTTGCCAGTAAGTGGTATACATATCTGTCCTCAGATGTTGGTCAGTTTGTTTCGTCGACGAAGTTTTGAATGTGCCCCAAGGGGCTGATGTCGCGCACCCGCAGTTCGTGGGCGATCTGCGCCGTCGTCGAGCGCGCCGCAGCACCGCGTTGCACCACGATCGCTGAGTCGATGCCGGCGAGCGTATCGCTTTCCCAGTCGAGAAACTCGTTCGCCGGCGGCGTGTCGATCAGCACAACCTGGTAGTGCGTCCGCAACGCGTCCAGCGCGGCGGTCCAAGCCTGCGGTTGGATTTGACCGGTGGAACGGAGCCGACCCACCGCCGGCGCCAGGCTAAGCTTGTCTTGCAACGAGTCGATCATCACTTCCGCCAGCTCGGCCTTGCCGGCGAGCATGTCGTCCCAACCGGCATCGGGAACCAGGCCCAAGCGTCGGGCGAGTTGCGGGTTGGCGAAGTCGCCGTCGACCAATGCCGTTTTCACACCGATGACCGAAAGCCGCTGCGCCAGGCAGAGCAGGAATGTGGTGCGTCCCTCGCCCCGCTCATGGCCGCTGACCATCACCACTCGCCGGCCGGAGCGGGCAGCGTTAAGAATCTTGCGGGCGCATTGATCCAAGGCCCCGCCGGCAAATGCCACGATGCATTGGCAGGCATCGGGCCAGCGGAACTGATCGACTTCCAGGGCCGGCCGCAACCAATTTGCCCGCGGCGCCAGGGCCGGCTCTTGTGTTGGCGACGTCGTATCGACCGCTTCTGCGGTTACATTTTCAACCCCCTGCGCTATGGGCGACGGTTTGACCACGAAATTGGTCGGCTCCGCCTTGATCGGCAGGAATTTCGGTTGAGCAGCCGGTTGCACATGCCCAACTTTCGATTCGACCGCCGCTGACTCGGGCCGCTGCCGATCGCGCAGATTCAACGAGCGCCAGCCTGCCGCCGGATGTTCCGGGGCGACAACTATTGTCGCGGCTTCGTCAGTCGATTTCGTCCGCTGCTCGCGACGGGTGATCGGCACGAACACCCAATGCGGAGAGCGGACTGAGCGCGGCGAGGCATTCGTCGGCTCGACGTGCGACGTGTCGACGCGGACGATCGTTGCGGCAACCGGCTCCTCGGGCGAGACTTGGCTGACGCCATTTCCCCAGTGAGCCGACTCGCCGCCGACGCCCGCGTCGACGTCCCAGCAGGCGCTGGTGAACAGCGGACCGCTGACATCCATCGGGCGCGGCTGGTCCGCGGCGATCGCCGTCATCGGCAAATGCGGACCGCCGCTTGATCCGGCGCGGTGCGGGGCGCGGTAGGCTTTAATAAAGGCGCGATTCAGTGCCGTCATGGGTTGCTCGCAGGTCGGGCTTTTCGATGATGCCTTGCAGCCGCGCCACGCCGGGGCGGCCAGTATCCGGGGGGGTTTCGTTCGCCTCGCCGTCACGGCTGGTCTCTTGCCGATCGAACGGATAGGTGGCGTTGTTGGGGTCCGCCAGCGTCGGACCCTGGGGACGCGGATCGGGCTGCTGATCGGCGACCGAGGGCGCGTGCTGCTGGAAACTCGGCTCGCTGTGCGTCGGTTCCGAATACGTCGGCGGCAAGATCACCTCGGGCGGGTGCAAGGCACTGTCGGTAATGGACTGGCCGTTCTCCCAGCCCTCGGGCAGTCGCGCCTCGGTCGTGTCGCGGTTGAACCACACGATGACCGCCACCAGCAGCAACACCCCACAGACGGTACTCCAGAAAACACCGTCGGGAACGTGGCTCGGCAGGGAGAGCGCCTTTTGCACGAGCGAGCGATCTTGATCGCGCTGGCGTCGCGAAAACCTTGGGCCGGATGGCACTGTCCGCGAAGGCGAAGGTTGCGTGGCAGATGCGTCGGCACCTTCGTTGATCACTTGCAGCGGCGCGTCCGAAAGGGATTCGTCGGGCACGGGCGCCTTAGGCGGGGCCGTTTCGGCGCGAGGCCCAGCTTGCTCGCTATGAGGCGGGCGTTTCTCTTTGGATGGCGGTTTCGCCGACTGCCTCTCCGCCGCAGCCTCGTCGTATTCGGTCTCGGCGCATTCGGTCTCGGCGCACTCGGTTTCGTCGTATTCGACCGTGGCAATCGGTTCTGCTGGCTGGTCAGGTTCATCCCACTGAGCGACGGCCCCTGCTAGCACTTCGCTGACGTCGGGTATCCGCGCCAGCAAGGGCAAGCTGGTATGCGGCGGATCGATGCGAAACCTGGCCGCTGGCTTAGGCCGCGCCTCGCTGGCGTCCTTGGCTTGAGAGTCCTGCACCGTCGCCATGGAAGGTTCCATCCCTGTTGAGTAGCGTCCATCCAGCGGGCTACGGTTCCCGCCCATCGCGTCCATCCGCGCCAGCAGGCGCCGACGCTTAGCGATCCACCACCGCCGGTCGTCCTAATGGATATCGGTAACGGTTGCCCAGGTCTTGAGCATTAGTGGAAGATTGTCGATTGCGGAAGCTGGGTAAGCTTGCAAGTCGAATGGCCCGTCCGAAGAAGGAAAAGGAATAAGCGCGGCTCACGAAGCAATCTTGGGCAATGCGGACAGCAATGAAAATGCCAAAGCGGCCTCGCGAAGCGACATTGCAGATAGATGAACGTCGGGAAACGAAGACAGCTAATCGGCGTCATCAACACCAAATAGCACTCTCACAGACGGTCGCATTAGCACGATGATCGTAAACACACCCAGAACTGTGCCGAACGGCATGATCATGCACAAAATTGCCGCCATGACCAAGCAGTACATATAACTTCGATGTTGTGCGAGTCGCCACCCTGCAAAGGCAACGCAAACAGCGATCGCAATTCCGCAGAGAATAAACATGGCTGGAAATATGAC
>JBGTJT010000099.1:0-7393 GCA_041744995.1 Pirellulales bacterium
GCCGGTCGTGCCTGAGTTGCCCATTACAGAAGCCGCGGCCAGTGCGCCACCCGCATCGTCTCCCGCCGTGACTCCGCCACCCGCCTGGCAGGCAGGCAACCTGCAAATGCCGGCTGCGCCCGAGCCGACTTGGCGAAAGCAACTAACGATTGGGCTAAGTGCGTTTACCGGGGTTGCCCTGGCTGTCGCCGCCTGGGTGTTTTGGTCGATGGGCCAAAGTGGCGACGATGCGGCGTCGACGGCCCAGCGGATTTCCTCGTCCGTCGCGGAGCAGCGAGTCGAGTCGCGGGCGGCGAACGCCGGGGACGAGGATGCCGCGGCGACCCACGACGATCGTCACGGCCAGTCCGCGGCTGCCAAGCCGCCGGGCGAGACCAACCCCGACGAGACCACCCGTCCGCCGTTGCCGGAATTGCCAGAAGTGACCGATCCAGGTTCCGACGAGGAGCAGGCAGCGCCGGCGGTCGACGAACCGAAGCAACCTCCGACAGACCCCGCCGAGCCGCCCCAAGTGGCCGCCGCCGGCGGAGGGACGACCGATCCGTTGGCCGATTCGCCATTTGATTTTGACTTCGAGAATCCGCTCCCGCCGGAGTTGGTAAAGGCCAACCCGGGGCCGGAAAGTGAACCGTTGGAAGCGGCGCCGAAACAGCCGCCCCAGCCGCCGGCGCCCTCGGCGGAAATACGACAACTGCTCACTACGACCGTACCGGCCATTCAAACCCCGGCCAACCGTCCGCTGACGTTGGAGCGATTTGCTGATTTCGTCTCCCAACTGATTGGCCGTCGGGTGTGGATCGATCCGCTCGCGTTGGAGGCGACCGGCATCACGCCGCAGTCGGCCGTGTATCTCGACTCCCGCGAAGTCACCGTGGATGAACTGCTGCGGAACGCGCTGTCCCGCTATGGGCTCTCGTACCTGGCCCTGGGGGACACCATTCTCATCGTCGCCGAACCGGCCGAGCAGGCGCGGCGGCGTGAGGTTCGTTTTCGCATCGGCGATCTGGCGGAGAATACCGTCGGCATGCAGCGGTTTGCGCACCTGGTCCGCGAAATCATTGCGCCCGAATCGTGGAGCACGGTGGGAGGCCCAGCCAGTGTGACCGTCGACGGCGACTCGCTGCTGGTCGACCATGGAGCGGCCGAGCGCTATCAGGTGCTGGTACTGTGCGAAAAGCTGCGCGTCGCCCGCGGCATGGCGCCCAAGAGCCGGTACGAGCCGTCGCGATTCGACGTCGCGGCGCGGAGCGTGCAGGCCAAGCCCTCGCTGGGTAAAACCGTATCGTTCGAGGCGGGCGAGGCGGTGCCGTTGAACGTCATTCTGGGCCAGCTCGCCTACCAGTCCGGCGTCGAGTTGCAGGTGGACCATCTGGCGCTGCTCTCCGCGCATCTTTCGGAGAGCATGGCCGCCGAACTGAGCGTGCTGGACCAGCCGTTGGAACAAGCGCTGCAAGCGTTGCTCCAACCGTTGGACCTAGTCTACTATCCGCTCGGGGCGAATCGATTAGTTATCACCACTCCCTATGCCATGCAGCGGACCATGTTGTGGGAAGTGTATGCCGTGCCGGCCAATTTGACGACCGTCTCCGATGTGGATCAGTGGATGGATCAACTTCGCGACCGTGTTCAGCGAGGAACCTGGGACGCCGCCGGCGGATCGGGTAGAATGGCCTTCGATCGCGGCAGCCGGTTTATCGTCGTGCGGCAGAATCCGGCGGTATTGGCGGAACTGGCCGAACAACTCGGCACCTAACAGGGGAGAATGGATTCGCAATGGCTCGCTGGCCGCGTCACGTGTGGACGACGATCTTCACCTACGGAAGCGTCTTCATCCTGTTTCCCATCCTCTGCTTCCTGGCGTATTGGTACGTCCGAGGCGGCTGATCGCAATCCCTTGCGGAAGCTGAGCCATGCCGCGCTCCTTGGTCGATAAACTGCATGCCGCCGGGCAACAGCAGCTCTTGCGTTTCTGGGATGAACTGTTGCCGGAGAGCCGCAGCCGACTGGCGGCGCAAGTCGAGGCAATCGACTTGCAGCTCGTCAACCAGTTGTACCGCCAGCAGACGGACGACGGCGATCTGGCGACGCTGGCGGCCATGGCGGAACCGCCGCCGGCGATTCGCCTCGATCACGACGATCCGGAATTCACCCTCGACGAAGCCCGCGCCGCCGGCGAAGCGATGCTGGCAGACGGTATAGTGGGCGCCGTGCTCGTCGCCGGCGGACAAGGCTCGCGGCTCGGTTCGGACGAACCGAAGGGCATGTTTCCGATCGGCCCAGTCTCGTCGAAGTCGTTGTTTCAAGTGCTGCTGGAAAAGGTGCTCGCCGTCCGACAGACCTACGGCCGTCCGGTCCCGTTGTACCTGATGACCTCTCCGGCGACGCACGAAGCAACCGCGGCCTACCTGAGCGAGCAGCAATACTTTGGCTTGCCCAAAGACGAGGTGCAACTGTTTTGCCAGGGACAGATGCCGGCGGTCGACGCCTCCACCGGCGAAATCCTTCTGGCTGAGAAAGACTCGCTCGCGCTCAGCCCCGACGGCCACGGCGGCATGTTGGCGGCCATGGACGCCGCCGGCTGCCTCGAAGATTGCCAGCGGCGGGGAGTCGAGCAGTTGTTCTACTTTCAAGTCGACAACCCTTTGTGTACGGTTTGCGATCCGGCGCTGCTCGGCTTCCATCAGTTGCATCAATCGGAATATTCCTTGCAAGTCGTCGCCAAGGATGATCCGCTGGAACGCGTCGGCAATCTGGTGCGTTGCGACGATACGCTGCGGATCATCGAGTACAGCGATCTGCCGGAGGAGGCGGCCCGGCAATGCAACGAAGATGGTTCGTTGAAACTGTGGGCGGGCAGCATCGCGGTGCATGTGTTCGACGTCGACTTTCTCCAGCGTGCCGCGCATCGGGCCTCGGCGCTGCCGTATCATCGCGCCCGAAAAGCAGTCGCCTTCGTCGATGCGACAGGAAGTCGCATTGAACCGAACGAAGCAAACGCGATCAAGTTCGAGCGCTTCATTTTCGACCTGTTGCCGCAAGCCCGCGGCGGTTTTGCCGTGGAGGTCGACCCGGCCGCAGCCTTCGCGCCGGTGAAGAACGCGGACGGTTCGGCTCGCGATACGCCCCGCTCAAGTCAGGCCGCCTGGTCGGCGTTGCATCGCAGGTGGTTGCGGGAGTGCGGAGTCGAGGTAGCCGACGACGTAGCGGTGGAGATCAGCCCGCTGTTCGCGCTCGACCCGCGGCAGTTGGCGACAAAACAGTTGCCGTCCGTGGTGTCGCAAGATACCTACTTTTGCTAGGCTCAATGGCGTCGCGACACTTCGAATCTTAGCCGAGAGACAGTCATGCTACATGCCGTCATCATGGCGGGCGGATCGGGCACCCGGTTCTGGCCCGCCAGCCGCAACCAGAATCCCAAGCAACTGCTCACGCTCTCCGGCGAGCGGTCGATGATCCAGTCGACGGTCGATCGTCTAGGAGAACTCGTGCCGCCGTCGCGGGTGTGGATCATCACCAACCAGCGGCTGGTCGAGGCGATTCGCGAGCAATTGCCGGAATTGCCCGCCGACGCGATTGTTGGCGAGCCAGCCAAACGAGACACGGCCCCCTGCATCGGTCTGGCCGGGATGCTGGTATCGCGCGACGATCCGGACGCCACGATGGTGGTTATGCCGGCCGATCACGTGATTTCACCGGACGAGCGATTTCAGGCCGCGCTGCGGTTGGCCGCGGAGACGGTTGAGGCGGCCCCGCAACGGATCGTGACGTTCGGCATCAAGCCGACCTATCCGGCGGAGTCGTTCGGCTATATCGAACGAGGCGACTTGCTCAGTGAGAGCGCGACCACCAATATTTACGCCGTCAACCGCTTTACGGAAAAGCCCCAGGCGGAGGTCGCCCGAGAGTACCTGGAAACGGGCCGCTACTACTGGAACTCCGGCATCTTTGTCTGGAAAGCCAGCACCATTCTGGCCGCGCTGGAAAAACACCAGCCGCAGATGTTCGCCCACCTTGGTGCGATTCGCGACGCGCAAGGAAGCGACGAGTTCGCCGCGGTGTTCGACCGCGAATTCAAGGCGATCGAGGGGGTTTCCATCGATTACGCGGTGATGGAGCACGCCGCCGACATTGCCGTGATCGAGGCGCCCTTCTCCTGGGACGACGTCGGCAATTGGCGCTCGCTGGCGCGGCTCCGCGGCGCCGACGAGCAGGGCAATACCATCACCGGCAAGCATCTGGGCCAAGATACGACCGGCTCGATTATCCACACCAGCGGCGAACATCTCGTGGTCACGCTCGGGCTGAAGGACTGTATTGTGGTGCATACGCCCGACGCAACGCTGGTGGCGAACAAGCACGATGAAGAATCAATCCGCGAACTGGTCAAGCAGATCGAGGAGAACGGCTGGGAGGAATACCTGTAGATTATTCAACGACCAGTCCGTCGAGTCCCTCTTCGGGCGCAGGGAACTTCGGGTCCAGGTCGCGCAGCGTCTTCAGCAGTAAGTTGCTGACCGTGAGATTGCGCACCCATTTGCGATCGGAAGGGATAATGTGCCAGGGAGCATGCACGGTGCTGCAGTGCGTCAGCGCCGCTTCGTAGGCTTGTTGGTAGTCGTCCCACAGCTTGCGCTCGTCGATATCCCCCTTGCTGAACTTCCACCGCTTGTGGGTCTTGTCGAGCCGCGCTTGCAGGCGTTGGCGTTGCCGCTCCTTGCTGATGTGCAGGAAGCACTTGACGATCGTCGTGCCGCCATCGGTAATCAGCTTTTCGAACTCATTGATCCGCGCGTACCTTGTTCGCCAAACGTCCTCCGGCACCAAATTGCGAACCCGCACGATCAGCACGTCTTCATACTGCGAGCGATTGAAGATGCCAATGTTTCCTCGTCGCGGCATGCGGTGATGGATCCGCCAGAGGAAATCGTGGTCCAGTTCCTCGGCACTGGGCTGTTTGAACGGCACCACCTGGCAGCTTTGCGGGTTCATGCCGCGCATCACATGGCGGATCACGCCATCCTTGCCGGCGGTGTCCATGCCCTGCAAAACCAGCAGCAGAGATCGTTGGTTCTCGGCATAGAGTCGATAGGCCAACTCGGACATCTCGCGGGCATTGTCCTTGAGCAGCGCACGATGCGAGCTTTTGGTCTCGGTCCCCTCGTATCGACGTGGATCGATGTCGGCTAAACGGACCGTGCTGCCGGGCTTTACAATGAACGACTGCGACATGAATCTTTTCGCCTGGGAGGTAACAAATCGCATAAAGTACGGGGCCTTGCGGACGCAACGACTCGCGGGAGTTTCCGTAGTATAACAGCCGCCGCGGTGTTTGCGTCATCCGGTTGGCATGGCCCCGTCGGCACTCGGTGCGTTAGAATAGACTAGGAACTCGTTAGGAGTGTCATAGGTATCGTTCCTCGATCGAGACGCAAGCCATGAGGATGCACATTGCCGTGTGGCTGATCCTGGCCCTGTTCGTTCTGACTGGGGCGGCCAAGGCGGGCGAATTGTCCGAGGAAGGTACGGATGGAACGGATGAGGATATGTTGAACCTACCGATGAAAACGTTCGGCGGCAAGCAGTTGTGGACCGACGTGCGCTTCTTTCATGGCTGGCATATCCAACGTCACGCCCTGACCGGTCATTACCGGCTGCTCGACGGCGAGCAACGCCGGCTCGCCTGGGGAAGTTTCGACGATTGCGAAGCGGCCCTGGCGAAAATTAAGCAGGAACAGCCGGCCATGCAAGGCAAGACGGTGATCCTGTTGCACGGTCTGTTTCGCACCAAGGGGGCGATGAAGGGGATGGAGCGGTTTCTCGCCGAGCAGGGCGGATATACCGTGATCCGGATGGGCTACCCTAGCACCCGCGGCGACGTCGACGCGCACGCCGAGGCGCTGCGGGCGATCATCGACCATCTCGACGGCGTGACGCAGATCGACCTGGTCGGACATAGTCTCGGCAACCTGGTCATCCGTCGGTATCTGGCCATCACGACTGATGCCGAGCGCGGCGTCCAAGGCGATCGGCGGCTGGGGCGGATCGTGATGCTCGCTCCGCCCAACCATGGGTCGGCGTTTGGCGAAAAGGTGTTGCCGCTCGACGTGACCAAGCAAATTGCCGGCAAGTCGGCGCTGGCCATCGCCGAGGACTGGCAAGCCCTCAATGATAAATTAACGACGCCAAAAGTTCCCTTCGGTATATTGGCGGGGGGCAAGGGGGACGACGAAGGCTACAACCGGCTCATCCCCGGAGACGACGACATGGTGGTGGAAGTAAGCAGCACGCGCCTGGCCGGCGCGGCCGATTTTCGCGTCGTGCCGGCGGTGCATACGTTTATCATGAACAACGAGCAGGTGCAGCGCATGACGCTCCATTTCCTTCAGCACGGTGCTTTTGAGGCAGATCAACCGCGCCAACCGATCGCCATTGAGGAAGCAGTCCAAGCGAATGACTGAGTCGCAAACCAATCCGCCAGCGGACGACCTGCGGGGCGAACCCTCGATTCCGCCGGGCAAAGTGGCCGGCATCGACTACGGCACGGTTCGCATCGGGGTCGCCGTCAGCAATAGCAGCCGCACGATCGCCAGTCCGTTGGAAACCTACACGCGACGAGGCGAACAGCGCGACGCCGCCTACTTTCGCGAGTTGGCTCGCGAAGAGCAAATCGCTTGCTTCGTCATCGGCCTGCCGGTGCATCTCAACGGCGAAGAGAGTCAGAAATCGTTCGAGGCCCGCGAGTTCGGTAAATGGCTGCATGAGGAGACCGGCGTGGCGATCGCCTACTTCGACGAACGATTCAGCACCGCCCAAGCCGACGAGCTGCTCGCCGCCGGCAAGCTCACCAAGAAGCGACGCAAGGCGCGGCGCGACATGCTGGCGGCGCAGATCATGCTCTCGTCGTTTCTCGAATCGGGGGCCACTTCGCGGCCCGACCCCGGCTCCATAGGATAAAGTAGGTCGGCCGTTGGCGGGCGACCAATGAATGTTTGGCTTTGCCCCTGTGAGCCTTTGCGATCCTCGACACCAACTCTTCTTTGGTCAGGCGGGAACGCCTGACCTACTTGAGAGCGGAACATGGCGAAACTGATCTTTGGTTGCGGCTATTTGGGCGACCGAGTGGGCCGCCGCTGGTTAGACGCCGGCGAGACCGTCCATGCGGTCACCCGTAGCAAGCGGCGGGCCGAGCAGCTTGAGCGTGTCGGCTATCGGGCGATTGTTGCGGAAGTCACCGATCCGGCCACGCTCACGAACCTGCCGGCGGCCGAGACGGTGTTGTTCGCCGTGGGCTTCGATCGCTCGGCCGGCCAGCCGATCGAGCAAGTGTACGTCGACGGATTCGGAAACGTGCTGGATCACTTGCCGCCGACCACCGGCCACTTGATCTATATCA
>JBGTJT010000100.1:0-13950 GCA_041744995.1 Pirellulales bacterium
GGGTAGCCAGACTGCTGGTAGTCCGCCACGGCGGAGTCGATCTTGACTGGCCGCAGCGACTCGGCGTCGGCGCCTGCCGCGAGTTCAAACTCAGCCAGCACGAAGTTGCCGTTGCTGCCGCGGCCGACCGACTTGTTGGCATGCGAGTCGTCGGTCAAGGCTTCCAGTCGCAGAGCGCCGATGGCGGCGTCGCCTGTGAAGACAACTTCAAACGTGTCGGTGGCCGGATTCGTGCCCCCGGCCAGGAGGCTGCCGTCGTCTTGTGGCGTCAACGTGGCGCCGCCGGTCGAAACCGCGCTGGTCGGCTGAACCACCGTCCATAAGTCAACCTGCTCTCGCAGTTGCCGCTCCCAGGCGGTCAACTGGCCGGCTTCGACCTCCTGTAACTCGCCGAGACGGCGCTCCAGGTCCGCGATCTGCGCGTCGAGCGCCGTCGTGTTGGCCGCCGTCAGCGGCGAGGCGATCTTGGCTTGTGGCGCGAAGCCGTTAAGCCCCTTCTCCGGCACGTTGTTGAAGAACGCATAGAGCGAGAAAAATTCCCGCTGCGAAATCGGATCGTACTTGTGATCGTGACAGCGGGCGCAGAGGTAGGTCAGGCCCATCCAGGCGGTGCTGGTGGTCACCACGCGGTCCATCACATATTCGGTGCGATACTCCTCGTCGATCACGCCCCCTTCGATCGTGATCGGATGGTTACGATGGAAGCCGGTCGCCAGCCGTGTCTGATCGGTCGCCTCCGGCAGGAGGTCGCCCGCCATCTGTTCGATGGTGAAGCGGTCGAACGGCATGTTCGTATTGAAGGCGTTGATCACCCAGTCGCGCCACACCCATTGCTGCCGATCGGTATCGTATTGATAGCCGTTGCTGTCGGCGTAACGGGCAATGTCGAGCCAGTGCCGCGCCTGCTGCTCGCCGAAGCGCGGCGACGCCAACAGCCGGTCGACCACTTTTTCGTAGGCGTCCGGCGAAGCGTCCGCCACGAAGGCTTGGACCTCCTCGGGAGTCGACGGCAAGCCGGTCAGGTCGAGCGTCACGCGGCGGATCAACGTGCGGCGATCAGCCGCCGGCGAGGGCGCGAGCTGGTTGGCTTCCAGTTTGGCGAGCACAAAGCGATCGATCGGGTTATTCGACCACTCCGTCGCCTTCACTTCGGGCGTGGCCGGCCGCGCCGGCGGCAGGAAGGCCCAATGCGGCTCGTACTCCGCCCCCTCGTTGATCCAGCGTTTCAGCAGATCGACTTCAGCAGCCGTCAGCTTCGGCTTGTGCGATTTCGGCGGCGGCATCAGTTCGTCGACGTCGTCGCTGGTGATGCGGGCGATCAGCTCGCTGCTATCGGCGTCGCCGGGAACGATGACCCAGTCGACGGCGCTGTCGCGCTCGTCGAGCCGAAAGTCGGCTTCCTGCAGGTCCGGCCCATGACAGAGAAAGCAGCGGTCCGAGAGGATCGGCTTGATGTCGCGGTTGAAGCGAACCGTCTTGGCGGCGTCCGCCGGCGGTGCGGCCCACAGAGCAGACGGCGTCCAAGCAATCACGACCGCCAACAGAACGAGCAGGCGTCGGTAACCTGAGGAGAGAGCATAGTATTTCATGGTGGGAACGCGAAAAAGGTGCGGATTGCTAAGCGGCGGCAGGCGAGACGTCTAGTACCATTGTACCGGAAACAGCCGCGGGTGGGAAACTGTTCTTAGGGAGGCACTATTATGATTGCGCAATTTGTCTGACCATCGTCGTTAGGGAAGCTCAACAGTGGTGGGGTCCTGAGGAACCATCTCATCTTGACTCATGGCCGCCTGATCCTCAAATGAAACGGCGCATCCGATGCATCCACTTCCAATGGCGTGGTGGCCAGGTCGTTGTATTCGGCGGGGACGCCTCGTGGAACTTCTTGAGCGACGATCGTCGACAGCACTACCTTGTGGCGGCCCGTGGTGATGCCGTCGGCGTAGTTGTGCGTGCTTGCAAAGGTGAACGTGCCGTCGGCCAGGTCCACGTCGGCGGTCGCCGGGCGGGGATGCGTCCGCTCGTCCAGCGGCGCCGCCTGCGGATAGAACGTCAGCCGCACGTAGTTATTCTCCGACGGCAACAGCGTGCCGTCGTCGTAAGTCACCCGGCCGGACACGGGCACCAAGTCATAGGCATCGCCGCCGCAACCGGTGACAAGTAGCATGCCGGTCAGCGCGATCAACAGGTAATAGGAACGTCGCACGTGTTTCATGATGGCGATCTACTCTCCCGCAGTCTAAAACGCGCCGGCTGGCAACGCCTGTCCGTCGGCCGAGGCGTTCAGCCGGTCCCACACGGAGTACACGGGCGGATTGGCGCCGAGGTTGCCGACCACGTCGACATTTTCGCTGATCCATTGCACGCTGCCATCCACCAGAGAGACGCAGACACTGCCGATGTGCATGCTGCGAACCGATTGCTGGTTGTTGACGAGCGGATAGCAGGTCATCTCTTCCTTGGCCAGCGCCGGGCAGTTGTTCCAGGCGGAACAGCCGAAGGCCGCCACCATTTCGTTGCAGTTGGCAACGTTATCGCCGCCAGTGCCGGGCGAGTTGGGGCCGTTGCCGTCGCCCATAAAAGAACCGTGGCCCCACAAGCTGGACGAGGAATCGCCCAGCGCCCAGGTACCGCGGCTGTCCATTTCCGAAATGCCGGCGCGAATCTCGGCAACCAGAATCGTATTACTGGCGCCGTCGCGAATTCGCGCCATCGGCAGCGACACGTTGGCGCCCATCACACCTCGCAAGCGGTTCTCCTTCCAGCCGCCGGAGGCGGCCGTGGCAGCGCAGTTGGGGATGCCGCCAAAGATTCCGCAAACGGTCTCGCCGTTCATCGCCCCCAGCGAACCGTTCACAGCGTAGTTACCGCGCGCCCAGCCGTCGCCCAACCCGCTGGTGCGGGTGGTGCTGGTGCCGTTGAAGGGCGTGGCGTTATTGGGATCGCTGGGACAGAGCATCACGGAAAGTTGGGTGCCGCGGAAGTCGGCATTGGCCGCGGCGGCGATGCTCTGCGTCTGATCAATACGGTCGAACAGATTCTGCTGCTCCAGGTACGGCAGGATGAGCGCGGCCCAGTTGGGGCCGCGGAACGCGTTGACGTTGTGGCTGCCCAGCTTGCTGGCGTCGGCGGCATTCCATTGCGAGGCGGGCGGAAAGATACCGTGGGTGAACTCGTAAGCACTCAGGGCCACCCCAATTTGCTTAAGGTTGTTGCTGCACTGCAGCCTCCGTGCAGCCTCCCGCGCACTCTGAACCGCCGGGAGCAGCAGCGCGATCAGGATGCCGATGATCGCGATTACGACCAGGAGTTCGACCAGGGTAAAGGCGCGTGTCTGTCGCATCTACTTTGCCTTCCGCTTGTTCCGTCGCCAGCCGACAAACATCAGGCCGAGAAGTCCGCAAACAGCCAGACAAACCGAGGCAGGCTCCGGCACGTAGGATGCGTTGATGCTGTATTTGGTTTGCAAGTAACCGCCAACAGCGGTTCGATCTGCGGCGCTCAGCAAACCGTTGTACACCAGCACTTCGGATACATCTCCCGCCCAAAGTCGGTTGCTAGCGTTATTGCCAATACGGAGTGAATTGATGTTGACCGCAGTGGGAGAAACGGATTCGACGATATGCGCCACACCAAAACCACCCGGAATAGTGAATTGGGCGTCTCCATTGACGAAAAACGAACCGCCGGAGTGAAAATCTCCGGAGTTGCCGATGAAATATGCTGCCGTTTCTGTCGTAGTCTGCCGAATCGCTTCCAAACCGCTGCTGTTAGCAATTAGGTCGGATAGAATGTGCGCATCGGCCACCATAGTGGCCACAACGAAAATCGTTTGCGCGGTCACATTGTTGATCGGCGCATTGTTCGAAAAGACTAAATCACCTCCACTTGGGCCGCCATCGAAACGCACACTGGGGAGTCCATTGAGACCCGTTGCCTGCCAGGTGGGCGTGCCCTGGATGTTCGTCGCCGTATTGGTAGTCAACTCCTGCCAGCCCGTAATCGCCGTGCCGTTGCCCGTGTTCGTAGTACCATTGCCGGCATCAAGATGATAAGTCAGCGTGGCACTAGTGACGATCGGTACGGCCTGCGACGGGGCACTTGTCCCAACAACAATTACCGCAGTTGTAACAAGTAAGACAAAAGCACGTATCAACATATTTCACCTCGTATGAAATTGAAGGAATTGCTGGAATGCATTATGGTCTCCCAGCAAGAAACAGTTCGCTTGCCTCGTCGGACGAAATCACTCTGCGGAAGATCGCAATTTCATCGATTGTTCCACTCAACGGATAAGCCGGACGTGCCGCACCGCTCATGAAACTCACGCCAATACTGATCGGCATCGTGCCGGCCGGTCGCTTGGTGCCTGCTGCGCGACCGATCTCGCGACCGTTGCGATAAAAGACGGTCTCCTCTTCGTTACTCGTTGCGACCAGCAACTGCCAATCCGTACCAAAGGCCTGCACCTTACCCGAGTAGCCTCCCGACTGGCCGCTGGCATCCTGGCTCATGAATTGCACAACGGGATTCCGCGGCGACATCGCCGCCATCTGGAACGCGAACGGTCCGCCCCCTTCCCGCTGGGCAACAAGCACCGGCAACGCGGTCGTCGGACCATCGAACCGCACCCAGAGCGCGACCGTAATCCCCTCGGAAAAATCAAGCGCCTCGGCAGGCCTGATCCGAACGAACTGACTGCTCCTTCCGTCGAATTGCAAAGCGTCCTTGCCGCGGAAACGCACCTCGGACCACGTGGGTTGACTGGCCTTCACGTCGTCCCGGCCAAGTTGGCCGTTCAGCGTGCCCGAAGTCGACTTGGCGATGTTTACCAGATTGTCAGGTCGCTCAGCATTCCGCTGAAAGTCGTAATAGGCGACCAGCGACTCGTCGGCCTTAAGTTCATCGCGATGCGTGCTCCACGTCTCCATGTTGTTGGTCACGCCCGCCGCCAATGCCAGCCGTTTGAGTTCCTCTCGCTTCTCCGGCCCGGCGATCTGGGTGTCTCCCTGCCGCGAGATGGTGATCGACTCGCCTGCGCTTAAGCGAATATTCTGCTGGTCGGTCGCCACCTGGGCCACTTCCACTTCGCCCTGATGAACGTAAACGTTCACATCCCCCTCCGATTCGCAGCCGACGGCGAATTCGGTGCCCAGATCGATCACGTCGCACGATCGCGTGCCAACCGTAAAGCCAACCGCGTTGGGCGTCACTCGCGCCACTGCCTGGCCCCGCTCCAACTGCAAGCCTTCCGCCGAGGGAATCGACCACTCCGCCGGGCCGAACAGCCGCACGCGGACGCCCGAGTCGTAGCGAATCTCCGCCGATCCGGCAATCAACTCCAGCTTCTGACCCACATACAGGTCGCGACCTTCAGCCAGTTCTTCGGCCGTGGCCGCGGCCCACGTTGCGTCGTACGCTCCTGCCAAAAGCGCGACGAACGTAGGCCGAGCCACGAGCACGTCTTCAGGAGTTGTTGGGGCGACGGCCGGAATAATCCACAACGCCAACGACAGCAGAATCGTGGTGATGACCAGCGCCGAGACTACGGCCGACAGTGCCATCGGGCGTGAGATCCAGTACCAGGCTTCGGACCTCCACGTCCACTCGTCTTCGAGGGACGTCGACGCCGGCTCATCCGCGTCGGGCAATGAGAAACTCAGTGCCGTCTCGGTTGCCTTCTCCGTGGTGGGTTCCTGTTGCGATAGTCCAGTCTGGGGCGCTGAACGCTCCGGGTTGAAACCCAACCCGGCGTCGCGAACGGCTGATGGAGTTTCAACCTGAAAGGCGCCAAACTGTCGCCACAGAGCTGCCTCGACGTCCACGGCCTCGATGTAATACCGACGTGCCGCAGCATCGGTGCGGAGCAACTCCACCAACTCGCTCCCTTCGTCGGGCGTAATGGTTTCCTGCGCAACGGCGTCTACGAGGTCTTCGAGGCGCTTGTTGCGGGCGCGAGTTTTTCCGCTCACCGTTCACCCTCCTCGACAAGCTGGCGCTCGACGCACTCGCGCAGCGACTTGCGGATCCGGGAAAGCTTTTTGTACAGCGTGTGTACCGACTGGCCGAGCAATTGGGCTGCCTGATGGATGTTGCCGTGCTCGGCGTAGCACTTCTCCACGAGCCGGCGGTTGTCCGCCGGCAACTTTTCAAGGCAGAATTGCAGCGCCTCGCGACGGAGCAAGAGTCTGGGTTCCACCGTCATTCGCTCTTCGGCCAGTTGGCTGATCAAGGCATCGTCGAATACGACCGGACGACGCCGCTCGACGCGATGGAAGTTGTGTACTTCGAGTTGGGCCACGCGACACGCCCAAGCGACAAAGTCCGTGGCCGGATCGAACTCGCCAAACTTGCGCCACAATATGACGCTCGTCTTCTGGAACACGTCGTCAGCGTCTGCGCGATGGGGCAACAGCGTCGCGATGAACGCATGGATGCGATGGTTCGTCTCAGCAAACCGCCGCACGAACTCCTCGTGCTCGGCCGGGCCCGGCGCCGGCCTGGGTTGGTTCTCTGGCTGGTTGTTGCATCGACATAGTCCCTCATACAGATACGTACACCCGCGAGCAATTTAGTATCGTATTAGCGCATCAAAGTGATCAGCGCCGGTGGTGATTCAGTCCGCGACAGCCATAACCATTTTCTGGATAACGACTTACAGATTCCGCTCTTTGCCATCACTACTGCCGCAGCGTCCGCAGCGGAAGCTGGCCCCGTGGCGGAGGCTGCCAGCCTCCGCAGCGTCGGGCACGACAAGGTTGAGGTAGCAGGCGCGCAAGCTACGGTGCATATTCTTCCGCCAAGTATCTTGGTGTCGCTTGCCGCCAAGTCAGCGCCGCGTCTGTCCCGATGCCCGCCTCCGCCTGTCGGCGTCGGCGGCGGAAGCTGGCAGCTCCCGCCACGGAAGCTGGCAGCTCCCGCCACGATCTACCTTTCCAGCGACTCGCGCAGTTCGCCGCCGGTGCCCATGGCGAACGCTTCGTAGACGGCCCGGTCCCGGGTGAACTTGACCGGATGGTAAACCACGATCTTCACGTTCTGCCGGATCGCCAACTGCTGCACTTCCTGCATGTACGCCCGGTCGACGCCGTCGGCGAAGTCGGAGAACACGAAGATCGTCTTTGGCCGGCGGCCGGGCTGTCTCAGCAGCGCTTCGAGCGCCGTGCCGAGGCTCTGCAATAACCCTTCCGGCGGCAGCGAGTCGCAATGCCTCAGCGACAGAAGTTCCTCGTGCGTGCGGGCGAGACTGGGGAGATTTCTGGGGTTTCTCTTGGTGTTGTCGTGCATGTACTTGTGGACCGCCGTGTTGTCGCGATACGGCACCAGTTGCAGCGACGTGCCGTACCGCTTGAACGTCGCGCCATGCACGGCCACCACCTGGGCGTTCGCGAACCTGGCGTTGATCTCTTGGCAGACCGCCGGAATCGAACCGTACATCGAGGCGGTCACGTCGAACACCACCGCCGCATTGCCGCGGACGGTCGAGCCGTAGAACTTGTTCGGCGGGCCGATGTCTCCCAGCGGATCAAGCTCCGCGCCGAGTTCCGTCGCCGTCAAGCCCATCGGCAACGCGGGTTCCAGCGACATATCGACTTCCGGCGCAGTCAATTCCGGAGTGCTGATGGTGTGGGCGGTGAGCACCTCCAGCGACTCGGCCAATTCGGCCACTTCGCTCGTTTGCTCGAACTCCGTCGGATCGACCTCGACGTCGAGTGTGACCTCGTCGAATTCTTCGATCAGCTCGTCGGTCGATTCGGACAGGGCCAAGAGTTCCGCCGTCGGATGGCCCATATCCGGAGAGCTCATTGTCAGCAGCGCCAGGGTCAGGATCAAGATCATGTGGAACAGCGCGCTGATGATCCAACTCGGATTGAAGAACCAGATCAGCGCGCTCCGCCAGGGATGGTCGTCTTCCTCTTGGTCGTCGAGTTCATCGACAGGATCGACCGGGGCATGAGTTTCCTCTGGTGGAGGCGCCGCCTTCGCGGATGGTTCTTCCAACGGCCGGGGGCGGCGGACCGGCGCTGCTTCTTTCTGCGGACGCGGAGGTAGCGGCGTTTTCTCTGGCCCGATTCCCGGCATGTGGGCGTTGACGGAACTCATGGCATCCTCTCGTTTCGTTAAGCAAATTCGTTTATCCCGTAGCCGGCAGGCGCAGGCGGTGTCGGGCGGACTTGGTTGAGGCAACAAGGCCGCAAGTTACACAAGACATGTTTTCCGTTAAGCTCTTTGGTGTCGCCTGTGGCCTGGTTGGCGCCGCCACGGTTGTCCCGATGCTCGCCTGCGCCTGCGGCTACGGGTTAAACGATACTTTGAAATCTCTCTTGGCATCTTCCTCGGGAAAGTCGACCGACTCGGTGTAGACGTCAAACAGCGGCGTGCCCGCTTCGTTGCGTCCTTCGTAGGGAACCTCCACGGCTATTCCATCGCTGCCGTAGATCCGCACCACGTGCGGCCCGCCGACGATGCCCTTGCCAGAC
Organism: Pirellulales bacterium; assembly: GCA_041744995.1. Classification (GTDB taxonomy): domain Bacteria; phylum Planctomycetota; class Planctomycetia; order Pirellulales; family UBA7805; genus JBBDLY01. The sequence continues at coordinate 8,481 of JBGTJT010000100.1, forward strand.
GGCGTGGCATACGAGCCGCCGCGAATCGGCGCGACCGCGCCTGGTCCGTGGTTGCCCTGTTTGCTGTCGGGGTCGAAGTGGATGTCGCCGTATGGTAGCGGCTGGCCGTTGTAAGTGACCGTGCCCGACACTTCGTAGCGCTGCGGACCATCCTGCCCGCAACCGGCGGCGGCAAACACCACGAGCAGGCACACCGGCAGTGATTGGTGGAACATCGGTGGCACGTTTCGGTTCGACATGTCGTTTAATCCGTAGCCGCAGGCGCAGGCGGCGTCAGGATGGATAAAGTGGCACAGTAAAGACCGCAAGCGACACCAGCAAATGCCGCGGAAAACGAACTTTGGTAACTTGCGACTCTGGTTCCTCAATTTCGTCCACCCGATGCCGGCGGGAAGCTGGCAGCTCCCGCCACGATTCTACGGCAATCCTCCCAGTGGGCCGCCATCGTTTCTTATTCCGAGTGTGCGGTAGACGGCGAGGTCGATACTGTCCGGGATGAAATGCACTGATCCGTCGGCCATGGCAAAGTGGCATCCGCCCGGATGGTTGCTGCCGAACGAGCGGCTGACGTTGTTGTAAACGCCGGCGTGGGTGGTGGCCGCCGGCAGGCTATTGATCGGCTCCAGGCAAGCCGCAAGGTTGTACGGCACCGACCCTACGCCATGTTTGTAGCTGCTGGCAAACGTGATATCGCCCCGCTGCAAGTTCGACTCGCCGAGCAGGAACACGTTGCTAGCGCCATCCTTGACGTGCGCCATCGTGACGCGCGAGTTGGCGAACAGCATGCCGTTGTTGTAATGCCAGCGGGTGTAGCTGCCGGATCCCTTGCAGTGGAAATCGTCGAAGGCGCCGGTTCCCAGTTCGCCCCCCTGGACGCCGAGATAGTTGTTGCGGGCGCGTTCCGAGCCGTCGTTAAAAACCACCGGTTCGCTTTCCGGACTGCGGGAGGGACAACTATAGAACGGCACGGGCGTCTTCGAGGGTTCCTTGTTCGGACTATCCTCCGGCGGCGTCCAGAGGTTGTTGCCCAGGGCGGAAAAGTGCCGGCCCATGTCGAACTGGTTGTAGAGGTTCTGCTGTTCCAGATGCGGCAGCACCAGCACGCTCCAGGGGGCGCCACGCAGGCCGGGCGACACATGGCACCAGGAACTGCTGCTCGTGTCGGCGTCGGTAATGAAACCCGAGGGAAAACTGCCGTGCGCGAAATCGTAGCTGTGCAGTCCCAGGGCGATCTGCTTAAGGTTGTTGCTGCACTGCACCCGACGGGCCGCCTCGCGGGCCGCCTGCACCGCCGGCAGCAGCAGCCCGATGAGGACGCCGATGATGGTGATCACCACCAGGAGTTCCACCAAGGTAAACCCTTTCGATCGGCCCATTACCATTCACCTATCACGCGTCGACCGAAGTTGGAATAAAACGATACCAATGCAGCCCAGCAGCATGAAGAGGACGGACATCGGTTCGGGCACTACCATGACATCGGCCAATGTCGTACCAAAACGGAACTCGTCGAGTTGGATTTCAGTCGTGTAACTGGGGCCTGTCACCGCCGCCAGACGGCCCATGCTGGCATCGAGGTTGAGCCCCGTGACCATCTGCGAACCGACCAGGGCGCCGGCGCCGTCAAACACCCGAACCGTCACCGAATCGGCGCCAGTCGTGCTGAAGTCGATCTCCAACAGCCCGAGGAAGACTTCGTTCTGGGGCATGTTCGCAGCCGCGACGACATCGGTGAACGACCCGCCAGCCAGCAGCGAGACGTTCCCTTCGTTGATGCCGAGGTAGACGCCAGTGGTCGAACTGAAGGCGTCGGCATGACTCTGGTTGGAGCCCAGACCGAGCAAGCCAGCTTTGCCCGCGAGTCCCGCGTCAGTCGTCGTTTTTCGCATCAGCACACTCATGTAGTAGACGCCGTCGGTCGCCGTGAAACTGCTGATCGCGCGGCTGACGTGCCGAGGCGCCGTACCGGACGAACTTACAGCCGCGCTCTGATAATGGCCTGCCACCGCGGTACCGCTCATGAGCACATGGCTAAGGCCGCCGGTGTTGGGATAGTTGACCGCGGTGGTTTGGTTGTTGCCGTTGCCCCACGCCACCGCGCCGTTGAAACCGGTGGTGCCGACAGTCGGGCTTTGTCCGTAGAGACGCGACGCGTTGGTGTAGGCATCGCCACCAACATTGGTCGCAAACGAGTCCGACGCAATAAGTGCGGAACGAGCAACATCGCATGCCGTTAGTAACAGTGTGACAACAACGATCGACACCGAAGCCGTCCTCAGTAAGAGAGCTTTTGTCACATAATTCATAGTAGTTCCCCCCTAGTTAACGTCCACTCGACGGCTGAACGGCCGCAGAGTATTTCTCTTTAATTTCCTCGGCATCGAGCGCGAGCAAAGATCGCGATCTCATCCGCCGAGCCTTTAAACAGCCGATAACCCGTGCTAATTTCCTTGCCGAAGCGAGACGTGCGGATGGTAAAACCTCTGAAGTTGTACATTATGACGATGCCTGAATTGATTACGCCTTGTGGAGCGTACGACGCGAGAGTAGTACACCAACCGTGACTGCCGCCAACAGTGCTAGAACGAACGCTTCGGGTTCCGGCACTGCCAGCAAGGCGATGCTATTGCTGCCTTGATAGTTGTAGACGATCTCCGTATAGGCGGGCTGATTGTTAATCTGTGCAAACTCGCTGCCGGTCAAGCTGCCATAAGTGGCGAAAACGAGCGCAGTGCCGTTGGGTACGCCCAGCGGCGCCAGCTCGACGAAGTCGAGCGTGGCGTTGCTGATGTCGAAGTCGCCGCCGACGTTTAGCAAATCGATCGTGGCGGTGTCGTATTCGATCTCGAGAATACCCGCGAGTGAGACGTTGCCGGTAATGTCGAGCGATCCGATGGAAGCCCCCGGCGCCAGCGTGCCGTCGGCTGTGACGTTGACGTCCGCACCGATGCTCCCGGTACCGCCGAGCGTAGCGTCCGCCGCGACGGAGTATGTCCCACCGCCAGTATGCATGCCGTTAACCAACAGCGTGCCGGAGTCGACGTTCGTGGCGCCGGTGTAGGCATTGTCGCCCGAGAAGATCGCGGTGCCGGCGCCCGTCTTGGTATAACTACCGCCCGAACCCGTGAGGTTGCCTGAGAACGTAATGGCGGTATTGTCGAAAACGTTGAGCGTCCGCGCGCCGGTGCTCGCCAGGTTCGCCGAGACGGTGATGGGGTTGGTGTAGGCGGCGGTGCCGAAGTTGAAGGTGCCGGACGTGGAGGGATTAAGGCTCGTGATGTCGATGCCGCTCGCGTTGCTGGATGCCAGCGTGCCGCCGGCAATGTGTGTCATCTGAAACGGGCTTCCATCTGCGAGTCGCAAGTTGCCGCTCTGCCCGGAATTGAGCACCAGCGTTCCCGCGCTCTCGATGCGAGCGATGCCGATCCGCGCATCGGCCCCCGCAATGACGGTGCCTCCACTAATGGTGGTGCCACGATTGTTCCACCCGTTGAGTGTGATCGTGTTGCCACCCTGCTTGAGAACGCGGAACCCCGAGGCCAGGTTGATGTCGCTGTTGATTGTGGCATCCTCCGTGCCGTCAACCAGCCACCCGGCAACACTCAGTCGCTGCAGCGTGCCCCCGGTAATCGAATAGCCCGGGGTACTGAAGGTGATCCAGCGAACGTTGATCGTGCCGTCGACGGTGACGGTGCCGCCGGAAGGCCCGGCGAAGATGTTGACGGGGCTGGAACTGGCGAAGACCTCGGCCTGGTTGGAATTGAACGGTCCCGCCGGATTCGTCCCCCACGTGTCATCGGTGTTCGACCACGGCCCGGAGCCGCCTGGGTTGGTGCTGTCACCTCCCCAGTAGTAATCGATGGCTGACGCTGGTGCGACCATCGTCCCGAGAATTGCTGTGAACAGAACGATGCGCGCCAGCCGCAAGTCCCGGCATTGATTTTGATTACTCATAACAGCCTCCAATATCCACGAAATGTAAGTTGTGTCCAATTTGTGCTTATTCGGATTCAATCGCCCGATGGTTCGACGGAAGGATCACCGGAAGACTTTAAACCTGCCGCCATATATTGCTCCCGTATTACCCTACCATCCATCGCTCGATCAAAGATCGCGATCTCATCCACCGAACCCTTGAATCTCCGGCCGCGGTCGGTGATCTCTTTGCCGAAGCGGGCCGTCTGAATGGTGAATTCACTCCAGTTTAGATCATCCCGCTGCTTGACCAGCTCGCCATTCAAATAGACGGCTAAGTGACTTGTCTTGGGCGCGTCGCCCCGCCTCCAGGTGAAGGCGAGATGATTCCACTGCTCGGGTTCCTGGATCACTCCCGCGTCAATCTGGGCGCCGTCGATGACGATACCGAATGTTCCGTTCACTCGGCCGTACGTTCCGATGCAACCAAGATTGGCTCTGGCGTCAAACGCACCTTGGTCGCTGCGACTGGCAAAGACGTGCGTTCCCGACACGCTTGCAGCCGGATCGAGTCGCACCCAGTAGCTAATGGCGCCGGCGTTGCTCGTCCAGTCGCTTTTCAAATCGGTCAGCACCTCGGTGGCGCCACCGGCAAAGTTGGCCCAGCGATTCGTTGCCTCCAAGCCCGGAAAACCGCCATCGGGATTTAATCCCGGCAGCGGACGCATCTGACCAGCACGCACCGCATGCGCAACCATTCGGTCACCCTGCTCGTCCTCCAGGCTCGACAGCCGGTAATAAGCCAACGGCTTCGCCGCCATCACCGCCTGCGGATAGGCCCCCGGCTCCTCGCGCGGCAGCCGCCGGGCGAACTGGATCTTGCCCTGCCTGTGCTCAATCCGGCCGCCCGGCGTGACTACCGCTGATTCGCCGCTGTTCAAGACCACCTTGCCGCTCGGCGCCTCGACGCGCACTTTGCCTTCGAACACCGAGACATCCACGTCGTCCTGCTCGCCGACCAACGCGCCGAACTCGGTGCCGAGGTCGACGATTGTCGTCCGATGCGCTTGAAGTACGTAGCCGGGCGCGTCTGCCGAGATCCGTGTGACCAGTTTGCCCCGTTCCAACCGCCCGGCGTTTTCGCCTTCGAGCACAAACTGCGCCGGACCTTCCAGCAGCACCATCGTGCCGTTGTCATAGCGGACCCTGACAAAGCCGCTGGCCAGGTCGAGCCGCTGACCGACGAGCAGGTCGTCGTTCCGCTGGGGCGCTGCAGCATCGTCCACGAGGTTCCACTGGGCGTCCTGCATGTCGTAGATGCGGGCGACGTAGTCGGCGCGCGAGGGAACCGCTTCGTGCGAATGCTCGCCTTCCGGAATGATCCACAACGCTAGCGACAGCAGGATCGTGGTGACGAACAACCCCGAGAGAATCATCGATACCGTGATCGTGTTATGGACCTTCTCGCGCAGCCACCACAGCAGGCGCCGCTGGGCCGGCTCCGCCAGGCCCTCGGCGGTGTGCGCTTCCAGTGCGGCGGCGGGCGGAGACGATG
>JBGTJT010000101.1:0-3937 GCA_041744995.1 Pirellulales bacterium
CGATTGAAGCGGTCGTCGCGTCGATGGCACATATCGCTGCCGGCGCCCCCGAGTTGCCTTTCTACTACTATCATATCCCTACCGTCACCGGTGTCGCGCTCGACATGGTCGAGTTTCTCGCTCGCGCCGGTGAGCGGATTCCTAACCTGGCCGGAATCAAGTACACCGCTTCGACCCTGCACGAGTATCAACAGTGTGTTGAGTTCGACGGCGGGCGATACGACGTTCTCTTCGGATTCGACGAAATGTTGCTGCCTGCGTTGGCTGTTGGCGCCACGGCTGCGATTGGCAGTACCTACAATTTCTCCGCTCCGGTGTATCATCGCATCATGGCTGCATTCGCCAAGGGAGAGATCGAGACCGCCCGTCGTTGGCAGAGCAGGTCGATTGATATTACCCGTGCTTTTGGGTCTTACGGGGGGCGCGAGGCCCAGAAGGCGATGATGGGCATGATCGGGTTCGACTGCGGACCCTGTCGTCCGCCACTGACGACGCTGCCTGCGGATCGCACTTCAGCCTTGCGAAAGGACCTGGACGCCGTTGACTTCTTCAAGCTTGCCGCGGAGGCCTCCGCCGCGGAGCTTACCGTATGATCGAAGCGCGGATCACATTGGCTGCCGCCATTCTGCTCATTGGCTCTCTCGTCCAAGCTTCCGATCGTCTCCAGTGGCAATCGCTGCCGGCACTACCTGATTCCATCGGCGTTGCGGGACCGTTCGTCGGGGTCCACAACGATGCCTTGATTGTCGCTGGCGGCGCCAACTTTGCGCTCCCGGACGCTGTGGACCTGTGGGACGTACCAAAGGTCTGGCACGACGACGCGTACGTGCTAATGCGAACTGGCAAAAATGAATACGAGTGGGCGACCGGGTATCAACTCGATCGACCGATCGGCTACGGCGCGTGCGTCTCGACCGGTCGTGGAGTCGTCTGCATTGGCGGCGACGATGGTAAGCAGGTCTTCGCAGACGTGTTTCTGATGACCTGGGAAGCCCATACCAGGCAGCTTGGGCAGAGACAGCTTCCTTCGTTGCCCGAACCTTGCACGAACGGCGCGGCAGCCTTGATCGGCGACGTCGTTTACGTCGCCGGCGGACAAACTTCGCCCGCGCTCGATTCCGCGACCAATCGATTGGTTCGGCTTAACCTTGCCGCGACCGACGCGACTTGGGAACAGCTTCCCCCGTGGCCCGGGCCGGAGCGGGCGTTTCCTCTCGTCGCCGCCCAGCACAACGGATTTAACGATTGTATCTATGTGATTGGTGGTCGTCGGCAGGATCCGAACATCGGGGGCGACGCGGGCGTCATCGCCCTGGCCGACGTGTACGAGTTCAGCCCCGCGCGGCACAAAGCCGATCCTGCTACCGCTTGGCGGCAATTGTCGAATGCGCCACAGCCGATCATGGCGGGGACCGCTGCCCCGGTTGGCCAATCGCACATCTACACGCTCACGGGCGCGGATGGCGAGTTGATGAAGCGGATCGCCGCCGAGCCGGAGTTTGTCAAATCGCACCCCGGCTTTCCCCGCCGCGCCTATGCCTATCACACGATCACGGATACGTGGGTCGACGCCGGTGAGACGCCCGCCAATCCGGTCACGACTCCCGCGGTTGTCTGGGACGGCGCGATCGTGATCGCCAGTGGCGAGATTCGCCCCCGAGTCCGAACCAATGCCGTTTGGCGGATCAAGCCGACCGCACATACGCAGGCCTTCGGACCGATCAACCTGACCGTGCTGGTGGTCTACCTAATGGCGATGGTCGGCGTCGGCGTCTATTTCATGAACAAGAACAAAAACACCGACGACTACTTTCGAGGCGGGCAGCAGATGGCTTGGTGGGCGGCCGGGTGCAGCATTTTTGCCACGATGCTTAGTTCGATTACGTTCATGGCCATCCCCGCCAAGGCGTACGCGCAAGACTGGGTGTATCTTGTCGGAAACATGATGATTCTGGGCGTCGCGCCGATCGCGGTCTACATGGCCCTGCCTTTCTTCCGTCGGATTGATGCGACTAGCGCGTACGAATACCTGGAGAAGCGTTTCAATCGACCCGTGCGCCTGTTCGCAAGTGCGCTATTCACGCTGTTCCATGTCTTCCGCATGGCGATCGTCATGTCGCTAGCCGGTTTGGCGCTGGCGGTAGTAACGCCGATGAGCGCGAGCCAGTGTGTGATCATCATGGGCGTCTTGAGTATTCTGTACTGCACACTGGGCGGCGTGGAGGCGGTTATTTGGACAGACACGATTCAGACGGTCGTACTACTTGGCGGGGCGGTGCTCTGTCTCGTGCTCATGATCGCCGGGACCGGAGGCGACCTTGGCCACTTGTGGAACACGGCGGCCGATGCCGGGAAGTTGCATTCCTTCAATTTCCATCTCGACGCAACCTCTGCCAACCTCGCGCTGTGGGTCGTGATCTTCGGCGCCATCGGGCAGAATTTTTCCAGCTACACTGCCGACCAGGCGGTGGTGCAACGATACATGACCACGCCCGATGAGCGACGTGCGGCCAGATCCATTTGGTTTGCTGCCGGGCTGGCTATTCCCGCGTCTTTCCTGTTCTACGGTCTTGGTACCGGACTGTTCGTCTTCTACGGCGCCCATCCCGAGAAGCTTGACCCGACCTTCACCACCGACCAAATCTTCCCTCTATTTATTCTCAATGAAACGCCCGTCGGCATAGCCGGCTTGATCGTCGCCGGCGTGTTCGCCGCGGCGCAGTCGACCGTGTCGACGAGCATGAACTCGACGGCGACCGCCGTGGTGACCGATTTCTTGCGTCCGTTCAAGGCGTGCAAGAGCGAACGCGGCTACCTCAACGCCGCCCGCGCGCTTACGCTGGCGTTCGGAATAGCCGGCACGCTTATCGGACTGGTGTTCGTCGATCCGAACATCAAGAGCCTGTTCGACGAATTCCTTAAGGTCATCGGCCTGTTCATGGGTGTTCTAGGCGGCTTGTTTGCGTTGGGAATGTTGACCCGACGCGCCAACGGTCCCGGTGCTTTGGTTGGCGTCGTCGCAGGTGCGGGCGTCATGTTCGCACTGCCGCTACTCACGGAGATCAACGGCTATCTGTACGCCGCAATCGGCATCGCATGCTGTTTCGCGATCGGATACATCGTCAGCGTCTTCATCCCGACAGTCCCGCGTGATCTGGAGGGTCTGACACTGGCCAGGCGGTCTCAATCCATAGGCGAGGGCGATTGATCTGCCGGGGTAGCAACGTCGACTCTCTCAGAATGCCGTTTCGAATCGCTGCGCGTCGGACGACAATTGGCCCTTGCCTTCCACTGATGGTGCCATTCGGCTCGCGAACGGCAACCCTCTAATCAGTTCCGGTTCGGGCAATTCCGTGGTTGAAGTGACACTCGACAAGAAGGTTGTGTGGGAAGTCAACAGGTTGATTCCCGATACGAACATCATTCTCAAGTGGACCGCGTGCCTGCAGGAGTTGACGAACGGCACATGCGGGTAGCCAATTGCCACGCCGGGCCGGACCGCCCTCAATTGTTCGAACTCGATAAGGATCGGAAAGTCGTCTGGGAGTTCAATTAGTACGAATTCGTCGGCAACGGCACGGCCTGCTTCGACTATCTCGATTCCGAGCGGGCCGAAAGCGTGCGATAACGAATTGCCGCCCTGCCAAAGCAAGAGTAGTTCTCCAAAATTGTGCGAAGCAATTCAGGTCAACACTCGCATTGATCGTACTTTCCGCACTGTTGGCGATCATTTTCTCCGAATTTCCGGGCGGCGGCAATGCGGTCAGCGGCCGTATTTTCCGGGGGCGAAGTCGAGCCATTGGGCGATCTGGGCCTGCAACGGCGTCAATTGAGTGACGAAGGTTTCGCCGTCGCCGGCGCCGCTGAGCTGGTGTCGTTGAATTGGCTCGAAGATGTCGAGGATGCGTCGCGTCGTCGGTGCGCGGCAGGAGCGATG
>JBGTJT010000102.1:0-7025 GCA_041744995.1 Pirellulales bacterium
GCCACGCCGCATCGTCGGCGAGAGGCGCGCGAGCAAGGTCAGGTGGCCAAGAGCCAAGACTTGAGCAGCGCCGCGCTGTTGCTCGGCGCACTGGGGCTGCTGCTGTTCTTTGGGCAAGCCATGGCCGGCAGGGTCCACGACTTGTTCTTGGCCTATCTCGGCGGCGAGCCGTGGCTGGTCGCCGACCAGATGTTCGTCGCCAACCAGGCCTACGGCGTGACCGAGGAGCTTGGCCGCCTGCTGCTGCCGTTCTTCGGAATGATGTTCGTGATCGGCGCCTTGAGCAACGTGATGCAAGTCGGCTTCCTGTTCCTGCCGAGCCGGCTGGCGCCCGACTTGTCTCGCATCAACCCGATCGCCGGCTTCGCCAGAGTGTTCTCGATTGCCGGCTTCGCCCGGCTTGGTTTCGGCGTCTTCAAGATCATCATCATCGCCGTCGTGGCGTCGCTGGCGCTGTTTGCGCGGAAAGAGGAAATCCTCGCCATGGCGGTGCTCGATATACCCCAGATCGCGGCCTTCATGGTCGAGCTGCTGCTGTGGACGTCGATCAAGATCGCTGTGGCGCTGCTCATTCTGGCCCTGCTCGACTATGCCTTCCAGCGGTGGAAGCATGAGCAAGACATTAAAATGTCGCATCAGCAGCTTCGCGAGGAAATGAAAAACCTGCAAGGCGATCCGCAGATCATTGCCCGTCGCCGCGCCGTGCAGCGACAGCTTGTGCTCAACCGCCTCAGTTCCGCGGTGCCCAAGGCGGACGTGGTGGTGACCAACCCCACGGAACTGGCGATCGCCATTCAATACGACTTCGACACGATGGCCGCGCCGGTCGTGGTGGCCAAGGGGGCGGGCGTAATCGCGCAGCGCATTCGGCAACTCGCCCTGGAGAACGGCATTCCGATCGTCGAACGCAAACCGCTGGCCCGCGCATTGTTCAAGCAGATCGACGTCGGCGCGCCGGTCCCCAACGAGCAGTACGCCGCCGTGGCGGAAGTGCTGGCCTACGTCTATCAGCTCAAAGGCAAGCCGCTGCCGAAGCGATAGTCGCGATTTAGCGTGATTCGCGCCGCGAATCGATCCCGCGAGCGTAGTAGATTGATAACGCAAGCCTTGCTGTGCGTGTTGTTCGAAGAACACGTACTCGACGCAACTGCGGAAACTTCCCACTTGCGTATACGTACGCCTCCATGCGGGGTAGAATGACTATGCGGGATTACGAGTCTGACCAGGAGTCCGAACATGTCGCAGTCAAGTATCGAAAACCGTCTGGCGAACCTCGAATTGCAAGTAACTAGACTGCATGAAGAACTCTCCTCGATCCGGCGTGCAGGAAAGGATTGGCGCCGGACAATTGGCGCCTTCACCGACGACCAGGGTATGCAGGATCTGTTAACCGACGCGATGCGATTGCGTGAATCGGATCGGGAGAGAGCGCGTTCAGAAACCGACGATAACGGCCGGAAGAACTTATGATCTTGCTGGATACCGACCACTTTTCGGTTCTTACCGATGCTCGGCATCAGTTGCACGATTCGCTCATCTCCCGCCTTGCCGGTGTTGATCAGCCAGTTGCTCTGCCGATCATCGCGGTTGAAGAGCAGTTGCGAGCGTGGCTTTCGGCAGTACATCGAGTTCGCGACCCTTACAAGCTCGTCACGCCGCTGGGCCGATTGGCACACCTGCTCGAAGTGCTTGCCGACTGGGAGGTCGTTCGCTGGACAGAGCGGTCGGCGGACGAGTTCGCGGAACTTCGACAGCGGCGAATCCGAATCGGGACGCAGGACTTGCGGATTGCCGCTTTAGCTTTGTCACTTGACGCGCTATTGCTGTCGGCCAATCTTCGCGACTTTCAACAGGTGACCGAACTACGTGTCGAGGATTGGCTTTACGCTTGAACCGCTCCGCGAGCCTACGATTCACCAAGCGAGTCACGGCGATATCCATACCGCTCCGCATAGCCGCCCCAGCGGGACATCACTCGCTCGACCGTTTCCGGGTCGTATTCGTGCTTGTTGGGTTGATACTGTCCCAGGCTTTTCAGGTACGCCTCCATTTGCGGACGTACCACCTCGAAATCGCCCAGGTCGAGCTGTTCGTAGACCCGCCGCACTTCGTTCAGCGTGTCGCTCGCCAGTCGTTCGTAGCGGACCTCGCAGATGCGGCTCGGGTCGATCAGCGACTCGTGTTCGAAGAACGTGCCGTACATGCGGTCGTAGCAGTCGAACACATACTCTTCCAGATCGTCCAATTTGGCGATGTGCAGGCTCTGGTACCACCACAAGGTCGGCCACAGCTTCATGGTCGAGGAATACAGTTCCAGCGGGTCACGGACGATGTGGATGAACTTCGCCTCGGGGAAAAGTTCGAGCAGCACTTTGATGCGGCCGGTATGCGTCGGACTCTTTAGCACAATCTGCCGATCGTCCCGCGCGGTGATCGTCTTCAAGAACTGCAGCATGATCTGCTTCCACCGCTCGGTCTCTTCCTGCGAAACGTTGCGGAAGTCGAGGTAGTCGTCCCCTTCGCAAGGATGATTGGGAAACGCCATCTTCAGGTAGGGCGACGGCGCGCCCATGTTCATCAGGGCAAATTCATCCTCCTGCGGGCGGTCCCAGCCGGTGGCCACGTTGTCCATCGGCCGCTTCGACGGCAACACCCACTTGAAGCAGGCGCGGACAAAGCCGCCGCTGGAGAGAAAGTGATTGGGCGAGATGCACTCATAGGTGTCGGCGTAGGTGTGACGCGGATCAATCACCATCAGGTCGTGCAGGAAGGTCGATCCGCTCCGCCAATGGCCGATGATGAACAGCGGCGGTTGCTTGATCTCGGTCGCCGCGATCCGGTCGCCGTGCCGCCAGCGATGGTAGGCGGCCAGCACGGAATTGATCAACACGAAGCAGGTTGCTCCGAACCACAAGCCCCAGCGGCGCGGTGCAATGGCGTAGCGATGCCGTCCGACGAACGAAAACCAATCGCCGGCCAGCATGCCGTGCCAGAAACGCGGCGTGTACCAGTGATAGGCGTTGGTGTTCTTGTCGGGCTTGCGGCTGCGTCCTCCCTTTCGGGAGGTCTTGGTCGATGGCGAAGTAGTCGACATGAAAGTCCCAGGCAGGAGTCGGATGCGTAAACTATCTCCATATTAATACCGCAGCACGCCAAATGCAGCCATGCCGGTCTCCAGCGGCCCGGCCGCCGACCCCTGCCTGTTGTCACTGCCGCTTGACATGCCGGGAAATCGAGCCGTACCATGAATCACGTCCGCAAATCCAATCCGAAGCAGACGGATTCGCAGCGATCCGCAAGCTGCTCACTCATTCGATGTGCCCTCGCGCGGTGGGCGCCGCTAGCCCACGCCCCCGGATTTCTCGATGTCCCACAGTAAATCGCGTCAAGCAAGCTTCGACGGCTGGGATGACGATCCCTCCTCGGCGGTCGATTCGGCGGCGACGACTCGAGCGGCCAACACGACCGCGCCGCCGGAGCCAGCCGAGGCGGCGGCATTCAAGCTGGAGGATCTCGCCGGGCGGACTGTGTACGTGATCGATTCGCATTCGCTGATCTTTCAAGTATTCCATGCCTTGCCGCCGATGACCACACCGGCCGGTCAGGCCGTCGGGGCCGTGTACGGTTTTACCCGCGATCTGGTCTACCTGATCGAGGAAAAAAAGCCCGATTACCTGTTTTGCGCGTTCGACATGCCGGGCAAGACCTTCCGGCATGCGTTGTACGAGCGATACAAGGAAACCCGCGAGACGATGCCGATCGATCTGCAACCGCAGATTCCGATGATCGAGCAGGTGATCGAGGCGATGGCGATTCCCAAGCTGGGCGTGGTGAACTTCGAGGCGGACGACGTGCTGGCCACGGTGGCCCGCATCTGCAACGAGCAGCAAGCCTATTGCTATCTGGTGACCGGCGACAAAGACTGCCGTCAGCTTATCACCGACTACGTCAAGGTCTACAACATTCGCAAGAATCAAGTCTACGACGAAGCCGCGTTGCAGGCGGACTGGGGGATTGCGCCAAAGCAGGTGATCGATTTCCAATCGCTGGTGGGCGACTCGGTCGACTGCATACCGGGCGTGCCGCTGATCGGGCCGAAGATCGCCCAAGGGCTGCTTTCGGAGTACGGCACCCTGGAAGGCGTGTTTGAGCACGTCGATCAGATGAAGAAAGGCAAGCGCAAGCAAAACCTGATCGAGCATCAAGAGTCGGCATTGCTCAGCCGCCAATTGGTCCGGCTCGACGATCGCGTGCCCGTCGACATCGATTGGACCGCCGGTCGTCTGGGCGGGCTGAATCCCGAGGCTTGCGAGAAGCTGTTTCAGGAGTTCGGATTTCGAGGCCTGACCGAGAAAGTCGTTGCGCTAGGCGAACGCCGGCACGTGCCGCAGGTCTGGGAGGCCGATTATCAACTGGTGTCGACCCAGCAGGCGTTGGATGAACTGGTCGCGCGACTCCAGCAGCAGTCGTTGCTGTCGGTTGATTTGGAAACGACGCATCGCTCACCGCGCTGGGCCGAGATCGTCGGGTACGCCTTTGCCTACGAGCCGGGAGAGGCCTACTACGTGGCCGTTCGCGGCCCGCGGGGCGAGACCGAACTCGATCCGCTGGAGACGCTCAAACAACTGCGGCCGATTCTGGAGAATCCGCAGATCAAGAAGCTAGGGCAAAATCTCAAGTACGATTCGATCGTGCTGCGTTCGGCGGGCGTGGGGTTGCAAGGCGTCGAGTTCGACACCATGGTCGCCAGCTACTTGCTCGACGCCGGCGGCCGCAATCACGATCTCGATTACCTGGCCAAGACCTACCTGAAGCACGACAACACGAAGATCACGGAATTGATCGGCACCGGCAAGAATCAAAAGCGGATGGACGAAGTTCCTTGCGCGCAGGTGGCGGCCTACGCCGGCGAGGACGCCGATGTGCCGTTGCGGCTGTACCCGCTGCTGGCCGAACGGCTGGCGGAAGGCGGCCTCGACAAGCTGTTCCACGACCTGGAGGTGCCGTTGATCGACGTTCTGGTGGAGTTGGAGTTCAACGGCATCCGCGTCGACATCCCTCGGTTGCAAGAACTGAGCGAGAAGTTCGGCGCTCGGCTTGATGTGCTGGAGCGGGAAATCTATGAACTCGCCGGACGGGAGTTCAATATCAGTTCGCCGAAGCAACTGGGAGAAGTTCTTTACCAGGAGCAGAAGCTGCCGGTCGTCAAGCGGACCAAGAGTGGTCCCAGTACCGACGTCGGCGTACTGGAAGAACTGGCCCGCTCGCATCCGCTGCCGCGAAAGATCATCGAGTACCGACAATACGCCAAGCTCAAAAACACCTATGTCGACGCCCTGCCGCAGTTGGTGTTTCCGCAAACCCAGCGTGTGCATGCCTCGTTCAATCAGGTCGTGGCGGCGACCGGCCGGCTTAGTTCCAGCGATCCGAATCTGCAGAACATCCCCATCCGCACTGAAACGGGCCGAGAGATTCGTTCGGCCTTCTTGCCCGAGGAGGGCTGGACGCTCGTCGCCGCCGACTACTCGCAGATCGAATTGCGGGTGTTGGCCCATTTCTGTCAGGATCCCACGCTCCGGCAAGCGTTCGCGGCGGACGAGGATATTCATGCCCTGGTGGCGAGCCAGGTTTACGATGTTCCGTTGGCGGAAGTCACGCCCGAAATGCGTCGCAACGCCAAGGCGGTAAATTTCGGCGTGATCTACGGGCAGAGTCCCTTTGGGCTGGCCAATCAGCTCAATATCGAGCGCGACGAAGCGGAAGCATTCATCGAAGCCTACTTTGCCCGCTATGCTAGCGTCGACGCGTTTTTGACCGAGGTCCTTAACAACTGCCGGCGCGACGGCTTTGTCCGCACGATTTCGGGCCGCAAGCGGACCATCGCCGGTATCCGCCCCGATCCGCCCCGCCGCCAGCGCAACCTGGCCGAGCGGACCGCCATCAACACGGTCATTCAGGGGTCGGCGGCCGATTTGATCAAGCGGGCGATGCTCAATCTGCACCGTCGCCTGCGAGACGAGTCGTGGCGGTCCCGGATGCTGCTGCAAATTCATGATGAATTAATTTTCGAGGCCCCGCCCGAAGAGATAGACGCCTTGATTCCGATGGTTCGCGCGGAGATGTCCACGGCGGAGTCGCTGGATGTACCAATCAAGGTGGATGTAAAAACAGGCAAAACGTGGGCCGACACGGAGCCTTACGGTTAGCCGAGCTGCAAACTAAGCGACAACCGGAATACTGGTCCAATGAAAGTTATCGGCATCGTCGGCGGCGTGGCCAGCGGTAAGAGCTTCGTGGCGGGCTGCCTTGCCCGACTGGGCGCGAGGCATCTCAATGCCGACCGGGCAGGGCATGAAGTGCTTCGTGAGCCAGAGGTTAAGGCGCAAGCTGGGCGCCGCTGGGGAGAGGCGATTTTTGATTCCGAAGGCGAAATCGATCGGAAAAAACTGGCCGAAATCGTGTTTGGCGACGAGATATCCGCCCGGCGGGAACGAACTTACTTGGAGCAACTGGTTCATCCCCGCATCCGCCAGAGGTTAGAATCAGAGATTGAGGCGGCCCGTGTTGAGCGTAGGCCGGCAGTGGTGCTGGATGCGGCCCTGCTGCTGGAGTCGGGCTGGAGCACGTTGTGCGACTCCATCCTGTTCGTCGACGCCCCCGAGGCGGCGCGCGCAGCTCGGGCCGCTCAGCGAGGCTGGACAAGCTCGGATTGGCGTCGCCGGGAAAAAAGTCAAATGCCGATTGCCGAAAAGCGGGTCAAATCGCACGCGGCGATAGACAACGCCGGTTCCCAGGCGGAGACGGAGCAACAAGTTCGGGCATACTGGGATTCACTTTTCGCTTCCGACGTGTCAAACTAGAAGTAAGTTAACCGGAACATGGAACTCGCCGTTCTCCTCACCAGCGGCGCTCCTTCCAAGCTCGATACAATCCAAGCAGTCCCGGCGACGGCTGCGGCGCGATTCGCTGCCGCCCATTCTGGGCTGCCGGTGCATCGTTCTGCTCCACGCAACATTCCTCACGCA
>JBGTJT010000103.1:0-17408 GCA_041744995.1 Pirellulales bacterium
TCGTCGCCGACCATGACCGGATCCGACACGACTTCCGCCTCGGTTTCGATGCGAGCTTGCCACAGCAGTTGCCCGCTGGCGGCGTCGATGGCGAATAGTTGCGGCCCTTGTTGTGTAATCAGTCTTGCCAGCAAGCGTCGGCCGGCGAGTACGGGCTGCATGCGAACCAGCGGCCAGGCATTGGCACGGCCGGCCCGGTCGCCGAGTGTCGCTTCCCAGCGTCGCCGGCCTTCGCCGTCGAAAGCGGCCACGCCGAAGCGATTCGAAACAAACACCGCGCCGCCATGCTCGGCGACGGCCAACTCGCGTGCCGCAGCGGCGATGCCCACCGTGTGATAATCTAGCGGAGGCGGGATCTCGCCGATTGCCTCGCTGGCCACCGCGCGGCCCAGTGAGGTCACATGCAGCGGGCTGGGTGAGAAGGCGGTGCGGGCTGCGGCCGCGCGATTTGCCAGGCGATGACGATCGCGGAGTTCCGCAAGCAGCGACTCGAACTTCGCAGGAGAAATCGTTTCACCATGGAAGTCCACCGCCTGCCTTACTGGTTCGCCGGCGTCGGCTCCCAGCATGGCGGAGGCCAGGCGGACGCGGGAGGCGAACTCGTTGGATTCATCGATTGCGCGAGCTACCTCGGCGCGGCGATAGTGATCGAGCGCCGAGCGGAACTCGCCCAGTGTCAGTCTATGATTTCCCAACCAAACATCTGCTTCGGCGGCTGCGGTGGTAGTGGGAAAACGGCGGCTGACGTCGAGCATCGCGGCGGCATCGTCGTCGGCAAGCGCCTTCCGCAGCCGCGCCTCGGCGAGCGTACTGTACGTGGTGCGCATCGTCTCGCCCAGTTCCGGATGCTGGCGGAACATCCGATCGATCGCCAGCGGCAGGGAGACCCATAGGCGCGGGTCATCGGGCGAGGCCGCCACTCCCTGGCCGGTGAGTCTGTCGCTGCCGGCGATCAACCGGCAGGCGTCGTCGACTTGCCCGCCGTTGACAAGGCTGCGGAGATTGGAGAGCAGGTCGAAGTCTTCGCGACCGACGCGGATGTGGAGCGGATGGTGCCAGTCGAGGGCGATTGGCTCTACGTTCTCCTGTGCCGCGGCCGGGTCGGCCTCGTGCCGCACGTTCGCCGCCCACAGGGAATTCTTCAGCGCTAGCGAGTCTTCGCAATAGCGCAGCACGTTGTTGGTTTGTTGCACGCCGTGCCAATCGCTGGACTCGACCATCGCGGCAAGCTGCCAGACGGCGGACTCGTTGAGCCAGAAATCCTCCGCCGTCTCGAACCACGCCGGACTGGCCAGCAGGCGACGACCGACGGCGGAGAACGGCGTCGTTTCGCCGAGTCGCACCCATTGCTCCGCCAAGTGGCGATACGCCGCGAGAATTACGTTCCAGTCGACCGGCGAGGCCAGCGGCTGCCAGGGTCCGATCCGGAACACGAACGCATCCAGCCGATCGAGCTGCTGCTCGATGTCTTGCCGCGAGCGAACCATCTGGCCGTTTTGGAACTCGTCCTCGAACAGTCGCGCCAGCAGTCGATGGTTGAGCGTCGGTTGGAAGTCGCCGGCGGTGAACTGTTCGACGCACGCCCGACGCCAAGCGTCGGCATCGGCTTGCGCCGGCCGGGCCTGATCGACCGCCGCCAGCCACGCTTCGTAGCTGGTCACGTCGGGCGAGATCGCCAACTCGACAGCGGCCGTAGCCAGTTCGCCGCCGGTCGGCTCCGCTTGATGCAGCCGTAGCGAGATTCGCGCGTCGCCACCGCCGAGGTTCGCCAGGCCGATCGTCCGCACCTGGTAGGCGTCAAACATCTCTCGCGGCGGGCCGATTGGCGCCCAGTGGCGGCCGTCGACGCTCATGTCGCACCACACGAATCGACCGGCAAGTCGGGGGCGGAGAAAGAACCGTCGTTGCACCCACGGAACGGAAAACTCGCCGGTATCGGGAATCTGCTGGACGTTGTCGCCTCCAGACTCGACATGGCCGATCCAATCGGCGCGCGTGCCCGGATCGTGCAGCACGCGAAATTCGTGAATCGGCTCGCCCTCGGCATCCCCCAGATAGAAGCTGACGCCGGCGGCTGACGCTTCGACTTCGACAAACCACGGCGTCCAACCGTCGGGGCGAAACGCCGCCCAGGCCCTTGCGGGCTGGTCGCCATCCAAGATGGCTTGGCTGTCGCCTTCGTCCAGGGTGAGCGACTTGGCAGGCGCTGCTTGCCAGTTTGCAAGCGCGATTGGCTGAGTTGGGTGTGAATCCTGTTCCGTTTGATCGTCGACGAATGGTACAAGCTCTATTCCGCGGACATCCAAGGCGCCTGCGACGAGAACGTGCGTCGGTTCAAAGCCGAGCGGAGCCTCGAGCGTTACGGCGTCGCCAATCGAAAGGCTCAACCGCTGTCGATCGCGTCGAAGTGTGATCGTGACCGCTTTGTCCTGCTTCCACCGCCAGAATTTGCCATAATCGCTGGCCGCCAGTTGCCGCGGCGCGGGCAGCTTGTGCTCTGCCGGAGCGTCGAGTCCCTCGGAAAGGTAAGCGACCCAGGCCATATTCGGATTCAGTTCCGGGTGGTATTGCAGCGTGATCGCTTGCTCGTCTGAGGCAAGGATCAATTGAACCGGCTCGTCGAACGTGGCCCGCAACCGCCAGGCGGCGTCCTCCGGCCAGGGCGCTAATAATTGGAATGTTCCCGAGATCGGTCCCACCTCTTTCTCCGCGGGAAAGGTCGCGGCGTCCTCGCGCAATGGAGCGAACCATGCGCGGAGCACCTTGCCGGTCATAGCGGGTGCCGCGATCGGACGCCAAGCCAGGCTCGACCAGGGTGCCGGCGCCGCGTTCAACTGAGAGTCGCCGGACCACGGTTCCGCGGAGGCGTTGTCTTCAACGATTGGAACGTCCGCATCCGTTTCCTTGGGCGGATCATCTTCTTCGCGATCTGCAGACGTTTCAGCCGGTGGCTTGCCGTTCGGCGATGGAGTGCTCTTGGGCTGGTCGGGTCGTTCCGCCACCTCGGCGGGGTCGTCCGTGGCGGCCCCGGGGCGAAAAATGCTATTCCAACCGATCACCGCGGCGACCGCCAGTGAGACCGCGACGACCAACATCGTGGCGACTGTCGGCCCGCGACGACGCGAACGGACCGTGATGTCGTCGGCGGAAATCACCGGTCGGGCTAGCTCTCCTGAGAGCACTTCCTCGAACTCGATGCGCTCACGCAACGCCTGCTGCAGCAGTTCGGATTGGGCAATTGCCGCGCGAAGCTGCGCAATCTCCTGGGCGTTCATCGCCGAGAAATCGGCTCTCGCGATTTGGCCGAGCCACTCTTCAGGCGTCGTCATGCTTGCGCCTTTCCGAATCGACCATTCGTTCTTGCAGCGCGGTGCGCGCTCGCTCGACCAATGCCGCAACCGCCGTTTCGCTACGGCGGAGTTTGTCGGCCAGTGTGGCCCGATCGTGCCGGTCGCGATACACCATTTGCAGCGCTTCGCGATCTCCTTCGTCAAGGCTGGCCAGCACAGCCGGTAGATCGGCCGCCGCCGAAATGTAGCGCAAGTCCGCAGCCGTGACGTTCTCGGACGAATCGACTTGCTGGCAGAGTCCCGCCCAGGCTTCTCCGCCGGGTAATTGCTTTTTCTTGGCTCGGCGGAACAGTTCGGCGCCAGCCAACTCCAATAGCCAGATGCGAATCGATTGCTCGTCGGGCGGCGGTTCGACTCCGGCGAGCATGTTCTCGAACACGATCTTGACCGATTCAGCCAGCAATGCATCAGGCAGTAGCCGTGCGCGAAAATATCCGATCAAACGGCTCTGGTGCATTGTCAGTAACGAAGCAAGCGCGTCGGCGTCACCGCCGCGGGCGGCGTCCAGCAACGCGCGCGACTTTTGGTCCAGCATCGCAGTTGGGTCTAAAGTGAGGGCCAAGCTCAAGTCCTTTTCGAGATTCACTATCCGCAGAGTCCGATCCTGTTTATTATAGTAGTTATGCCTATTGGACCCCAAAGGGTCGCCGCCCCGATTTCCCGCGAGGAACTTGCCGGATTCCCATAAAGTAGCGGAACTGGGGTGAGTTGAACGATTGTCGCACAAATTCCCGCCCCTTCGCTCAGGTCACTCGCTTGATTACCATCGAATCGCTGACTGCCGTCGCCGGTGAGTTTCGGCTGGAAAACATCTCGTTTCATGTTCCGCAAGCAACCTATGCGATCCTGATGGGGTCCACCGGCAGCGGCAAGACGACGCTTTTGGAGAGCATCTGCGGGCTGCGGCGGATCGAGTCGGGCCGGATTTTGCTCGGCGATCGCGACGTTACCCATTTGCGTCCGCAGGAACGAGGCATCGGCTATGTGCCGCAGGACGGCGCCTTATTCAGTACGATGTCGATTGCCGATCAGATCGCGTTTCCGTTGACGATTCGACGCGTCGCGCAGGACCAAGTCAAGCAGCGGGTGGACGAACTGGCTGAATTGCTCGGCATCGCACCCCTGTTGAACAGAATGCCGCAGGGACTTAGCGGCGGAGAGGCGCAGCGAGTTGCGCTGGCTCGGGCGTTGAGCTTTCGGCCGACCATTTTGGTGCTCGACGAACCCCTCAGCGCGCTGGACGAGGAAACGCGCCATCAAATGTACAGCATGCTCAAACGCGCGCAGCGCCACGAACGCATCACCACGCTGCACGTCACCCACAGCCGCGAGGAAGCCACGCAGTTGGGCGACATGCAGTTTCGCTTGAAACATGCGGCGGTGATTGCGGAATCGTCGTCGGCAACAATACCCGTCAGTGCCCCAGTTAGCGGATAGAACGCATGACCCTACGCATACACTATATGAC
This sequence comes from Pirellulales bacterium, assembly GCA_041744995.1. Taxonomy (GTDB): domain Bacteria; phylum Planctomycetota; class Planctomycetia; order Pirellulales; family UBA7805; genus JBBDLY01. The sequence goes on from JBGTJT010000103.1 coordinate 4,819, forward strand.
CCAAGTCCGCACCGTCCTCGGCCTGGCTGGCGAACAGATTGAGTTTGCCGAGCCGTCGCCGGCCGCCAGCGTGCTAAGCGCCCTGGCGGAACGCCACGGCGAGCGCTTCCGAGAGATCGTACTCGACGCCAACGGGAAACTGCGCCCCTCGGTGCTGGTCTGCCTGGGGGATGAACAGCTCGACGCGTCGTTGCAGACGCTGGTCAAGCCGGGCGACGAACTCACGATACTCTCGGCTATCAGCGGTGGTTAATGCCATGCCTCAAGATCGACCGCTGCCAAGCCTCACATCGGAAGAACGCGCCACCTATGAGTGGCAGATGTGGGTGCCGGAATTTGGCGAGTCAGGACAACGGAAGCTCAAGCAGTCCGCCGTGTTGGTGTCGCGCGTGGGCGGCTTGGGGAGTGTGGTGGCCTACGAACTTGCTGCGGCGGGCGTCGGCAAGATCGTGCTGGCGCACGCCGGCAATGTGAAACCCAGCGACCTGAATCGGCAGTTGCTGATGACGCACGATTGGCTCGGCAAGCCGCGGGTGGAGTCGGCCCGGCGGCGGCTGCTGGAACTGAATCCGCGACTGGATGTGGTCGCGGTGCCGGAAAACATCTCCGCGGACAATGTCGAGGCGTTGGTTGCCGAGGTCGATCTGGTAGTCGACTGCGCGCCGTTGTTCGAGGAGCGTTATGCAATGAACGCCGCCTGCGTGCGGCAGGGGAAACCGCTGATCGAGTGCGCGATGTACGACTTGGAAGCGAGCATCACGACCATCCTGCCAGGCGCGACGCCTTGCCTGGCCTGCATTCATCCTGAAAAGCCGGCAACATGGAAACGGGAGTTTCCGGTGTTCGGCGCCGTCAGCGGCACGGTCGGTTGTCTGGGTGCCATGGAGGCGATCAAGCAGTTGGCCGGATTCGGCGAGCTGTTGGCGGGCGTGATGCTGGTCTTCGATCTGCGACACAACACCTTTCAGAAGCTCCGCCTAGCGCGACGAGAAGATTGCCACGTGTGCGGCGGAGTCAGTACGAAATCGCTCTAAAACGCAGGGCAATAAGGGTCTGCTAGATCAGTTGGAACAGGAGGCAACAGAGAAAACAAAGAAATCTACACTCTGTTGACTCTGATCCGCTCTGTTGCCTGAAGAGACGATTGAGCTGATAGCTAGCGATGTGCCATCAATCAGCTATGTCATTCGTCGAAAATCGGAACTACTGACAATCACTTTGTTTGAGCGAACTGAGGGAAAAGGAGACAACTGAGAATTCTTTCCTTTGTTCTCTCTGTTCGCTCCTGTTCAAACTTTTCGTCACATTCAATTTATCGCCACCCTTAAAGCCCTCGCTCTAAAATGCAGCGCGTCCCAGCCCCAGCAATCGCGTGACGACCAGCACCAGCACGGCCAATAGGACCATGATCAGCGAGATGGCCGCCGCGGCGTGGATGCGGCCGGCTTGGAGTTCCAGGAAGACCGAACTGGGCAATACTTCGGTCACGCCCCGCTTGGTGCTGGCGAAAATCAGGATCGGGCCGAATTCCCCCAGCGACCTCGCCCAGGCCAGCGTAGCCGCGGCCAGCATGCCGCGACGGGCCTGCGGCAGCACGATGCTCCAGAATGCCTCTCCACGGCTGGCGCCGAGCGTCAGCGCCACTTGCTCCTGCCGAATCGAAATCTGCTCGAACGTGGCCCGCATCGTCCGTACCGCGAATGCGCAGGCTACCATGAACTGGGCCAGGATCACGCTCGGTATCTCGTACACCACGTAGTCGGCGATCCACGCAAACGGAGGAAAGTTAAACAAGATCAGCAGGCACAGGCCGACGACCAACGGCGGCAGCACGATCGGAATGTCGAGCACAGCGTCCAACAGCATCTTGCCGCGAAACGAATGCCGCGACATCAAGTAGCCAATCGGCACCGCCACCCAGATTGAAATTATCGTGGTGATTGAGCAGCTAATCAGGCTGAGCATTACGGCATATTGAATGTACGGCTCCGCCAAGGCGAGCGCGACGGGGTTGTTGGCCAGATACCATAGCAGCCAATCGAGCCAGCCGGCGGGGGCCGTCTCACCGACCTTCGGATCCCATAGCGCATATTGGCAGTTCGCCAGTACCATGGCGACGACCATGAAGACATAGAATCCGCCCAGCAGAATCATGCCGGCGTAGAACGGCTTGTCGGAGCGTGAGACAAACGGTTTCATGGGACGAGCGAAGCGGGGTGTTCGGCGTCGGACATCCACTCAAAACCCGCCTCGCTGAACCGCCGTTGCGATAAGTCGCTGCGTAGTTTATCGAGCAAACGCCGCGAAATTTGTGCGTGCCGCGACTGCTTGCTGATGGTGTACGGCTGCACGGCCAACGCCCGGGGATGATCGATGGCGACAATCTCCGCCGCATCCCCCACCTGCGAGCAGTTCGCCCGGTAGACAATCACGGCATCGAGCGGCTTGCCGGTCAGCAGTTGAGCAACCAGCAGATCGGCCGTGCCGCTGGAGGAGCGAAGATTGGCTCTCACCGGCTCGTAAATGCCCACTTCTTGCAGCAGTTGTTTGGTCAGCGCACCCAAGGCGCTGCGCTCTTCGTCGGCCAGCCCGACCTCCATTCCCTCGCGGGCCAGATCGGCCAGCGTGTGAATGTTCTTGGGATTGCCCGGCCGCACCAGCATGACCATGTCGGTTCTGGAGACGACCGTCGCATCGACAAACAGATCGTGAACCGTATCGACGAACGACTGGTCGCAGGCGAAATAAGCGTCGGGTATCTGTCCGGCCTTCATTTCGGCCACCAGCACCCCGCAGCCGTTGTAAGAGACGCCCACCGTGCAACCTTCGCGGTGTTCGAACTCGCGCAGCGAATCCTCGATGGCAATGCGGTTTACGCCGCCGCTAAATAGCACCACCTGCGGTTTGACCGCCCAGGCGTCGCCGGCGATTGGCTGATAATGGTGTTCGGCAAACCGCGGATTGCCTTTCTCGGGGGCGGCCAGGTAGCGAGCGAACCGCAAGGCGTCGGCCGGCCGTTCGCAGGCGGCGGTCACCGCGGCGGTGATGGTCGCCTCGCCGCCAGCCAGCTCCGGCAGATCGACGATGTCGAGACCGAACTGCCGGGCGGTCGAGTCCCACACGAAGGCGGCGTCGACGGAACGGCTCTCCTTGACGTCAAGTGCCACGTCGGTCACGGTCGGCTTGATTACCTTCAGCGCTTGCTCGACCTCCTCCCAGCGGCCCGCTTGCTGCAGCATTTGTTGGGTCAGCTTGCCGACCGCGGCGTCGGCATTGGCGGCGCCTAGGCGAAGTTGCTTGCGAAGCGCGTCGTCGAGGTTGGCAATGGCGTGCGGATTGCCAGGCTTGACCCCCAACACCAGACGGAACTGCGCCAGGGGAATCGCCTCGCTGACTAGTTGTTTGTCACGCGACATTGTGACGAAGGAATCGTCCGCCGGAATGTACAGGTCGGCGCGAGAGTCGACCTCGAGTTGATTCAACAACGATCCGCTGCTGCCGTACTGCAGCAGAACGCGTACGCCGAGTTCTTGCTCGTATTGAGCGGCCAACTCCTCCACCGGGCCGCGAACGCCCGCGGCGCAGAACACGACCAGTTGCTCGGCCTTCGACGCTCGCGAAAAGCCTCCGGAAAGCCACACCAGCGCCAGCGACAGCAGCACGATGGCGGTCAGGCTAAGCAGCGCGGCAGTAACCGCCTTGCCGAGGCGGGCCGACGGTTGTAGTGGTGAGGACATTCAGTTTCCCTTACGCATGGGGATATTCGGGTTGTTGTCAGTCGTATCGCACATCGCACTCGCGTTGGTCGAGAACCGCCCAGTTAAGCATATTCGCAACTACACGGTTGCCGCGACCGCTTCCATCAGCCGGCCGGCCGTCATCTCGTAGTGTTTGTGGGCGTAGGCCGCGGACCGCTGATCGTGCGTGACCAGCAGCACTCCGCCGCCCGCGTCGGCAAACTCCGCCAGCGCCTGCAGCACGATCTCGGCTTTATGGCCGTCGAGGTTGCCCGTCGGCTCGTCTGCCAGAATCAACTCGGGCGAGTTGATCAACGCCCGGGCCAGCGCCGTGCGTTGGCGTTCGCCGGTGGAGAGCTTGCCGGGCACGTGTTCGGCCCGCGGCGTGAGATCGAAGCGGGCGAGCAGTTCATGGGTTCGCTCGACAATCTTGTCCCGCGGTTGTTCACCGCCGTAGGCGACCAGCACGTTCTCCCACACCGTTAGGTACGGCACAAGGTGAAACTGCTGAAACACAAATCCGATGTGCTGCGAACGCAGCGCCGACCGCGCCTGGTCGTCCAGCTCGTACAGCGGACGACCGAGCACTTCCACCGTACCGCGATCGGGACGTTGCATGCCGCCGCAGGCGAGCAATAAAGTCGATTTGCCGCAGCCGCTGGGACCGCGAACTGCGACGAAATCGCCGCGATCAAGATGCAGCGAAACATCGTCCAACGCAGCTATCTCGCGCTGCGGCGTGCGATAGTTCTTAAAACAGTGAGCGAGTTGGATCAATTTCATGGAGTTTGTCTTCCGGAAACCTAATCTTCACGGAGCGCGTCGGCAGGATCCTGGCGCGCCGCCGCCACCGCCGGCAGCCAACTGGCGACGCCGGTCAACAGCGGTGCTATGCCAATGGCGATTAGCAAAACAGTGGGCAGCAACAATGCGGTGGCGGGAATCTCGGCGGCGGCCAGCATGCTGCTGGAAACGCCGATGGCAGCGAGCGTGCCGAGGAGGCAGCCCAGCAGGGCGCCTAGCAAGCCAATCAGCAGCGCCTTGCCGACGATCAAGCCGAGGATGCGGGGAGTCCGCCAGCCAAGCGCTCGCCACAGGCCGATTTCGTTGCGACGCTCCCGCACGTTGAGCATGAGCAACAGCCCGATCCAAATTCCGCTGGCCAACACCACCAGCGGAATGAGCGCGCCGGCGAACCGCCGCCACCAGGCGATCTGCGAGGCTGCTTCGGCGGCGACTTCATTGCGGGCCTTGGCGCGGGCAATGGCCTGCGAGGCCAACTCGATAACCTGGACTTCGTCGCCGAGAATGCCGCCGATCTCGGCCTGAATTTCCGCCAGCCGGTCAATCGACGAGCAGTTGCATTCCAGGGCTTGGATCAAGTTGATGCGGCCCGCTTGGCCGGCCATCTGTTGCGCCGCGGGCAGATCGATCCAGGCGGTGATATCGTCCTTGGTGCCCCGCTCGGCGAAGACTTTCTCGACCTCGAACGTTTCGCCGTTGAGCAGCATCGATTGGCCGAGTTGTAGGTCGTACTCTCGGGCCAATGCGCTGCCGAGCTGAACCTTGCCGGGCGGCACCGGTTCGGCAAGCGGCTTTTTCGGATTCTGATGCAGCAACGGTACTACGCCTCGAACGCCCATCAGGATGATCGGCCGCCCCTGCTCTTGCCACTGGACCTTGCGGACCAGCGCCGGACGCAGATGGGCCACCGTAATTACGTGCGGCGCTTCGGCGATGCGATGCACAAATTCTTCCGGCATCGTCTGCTCGGCGAAGTCGTTGGCGTGGAAGTCGACGAGGTTTTGATTCTTGGGAAGAATCAGAATGTTGAATCCCATGTCCTTGGTGATCTTGCGGATCTCGTCGTCGAGTTTGCCCAACTGGTGCTCGGTGCGAAGCTGTTGGGCGCGCAACATGCCCACGATGGCAACCGCCGCGGCCACGGCCACCGTGGCTGCCGCCAACGAAAGCAGGAAGTTGGTTCTGCGAAACTTGATTTCGCGCCATGTGAGGTGCCAGAGGCCCATGCGGCGTGACTCCAGGAGGGAGGATTCGTGGGAAGGTTCGATACCTTCGAGTGTACACGAATCGGTGAGCCTTGTCGCATGGTAAAAACAAGAATGAGCGACGGTTGCGCAATGTGCAGGTGCATGTTGCGCTAATCGGCAAAACCGACGACTACGGCTGAGGCAGCCACCACTGATCCTTTTTTGCCTGAACGGTAAAGTCCAACTCTTCCAGGTTCATGCCTTGCCCGCTGCCGTCCATGAAAACCACATTCATCTTGTTGTAATGGCGTGGTTGCAAAAAGCCCTTCTCGGTAGTCAACGCAGCCGCGTTCCCGCTGACGTTAATCACCGCCATTTTTTCGGGCGCCGTCGGAGCCTTCTTGAAGTCAAGAGCAAACACTTTGTTGCCCGTGTGCAATTTGCTGATCAACTGATTCACACCGTAATCGCCGGGATCTTCGCCCGCATTCTCAGGGCATTTGTAGATGTTGTCATCTAGTTGGAGGTAACGGCCTAATCTATATCCCTCGCTATATTCAGAATTGCCCATCTGTTGCTTCAGCGTTCCCTCGCTCGATTTATACGCCAGGACGATCTGCTTCAGGTTGTTCGCACAGTGCGTCATGCGGGCCGATTTACGGGCCGCCTGAATCGCTGGCAGCAGTAGGCCCATGAGCATCACAATGATCGTCATAACGACCAACAGTTCAACCAACGTGAAACCATGTCGGGGGCGTTTCATCTGTATCGATTGCCTCAAGAAAAGTGATTTGAAGTCTCCGCGCTCGCAACCGCCCAAGGAATGTGGGCGGATGTACAAAACGGATTCTCAACTGGGCCTCGCTCGCGAATCATTCGCGTAACAGCTTCAATTATGCCAGCTTGCGCCACATACGTCAACGAATTGGCCGATCCCGCCGCAAGACCTCGGGAACCGATGTCCTGGGGATTGCCGTAGACACCACCATGCAATCCGGCCGAATATGCAATAATTAAGGAATCCCATCTGGCGATCGTCGGCCAGGGGAACGACAATGGACCGCCCTTCCTACCGTTATGGCAGGGCCTGATACCGCGCCTCCACCCCCTCTGAGCTATGCGAAAAGCCGGCGATTTTAAAAACGAGACGCACGCGAAACGCTTCGTCGACTTTCTGCTGACCCAAGGTATCCCGACCAAAGTGGACGAGGATTCGGGCACATGGCAGGTATGGGTGCTCGAAGAGAAGGATCTCGATAACGCGCGATTCGAATACGAGGAGTTTATCGAGGCGCCCGACGACCCGCTCTACCAGGCCGCGGTCCGCGAGGCGGAACAGCTTCGCCGCCGCGAGAAGCGCAAGGCCCGCGACCGATCAAAAAACCACATCGATCTGGGCAAACAGTGGCGCAGCCGGCCGACCGGTCTGTACCCAATGACGCTCACGCTCATCGGCATGTGCCTCATTGCCACGTTCTACAGCGGCGGACTGTTCCCGACTGACGATCCCGCCGCGCAACATGTTTTGACCGAATTAGCGCTGCCGAAGCCGGTGGCTGGCGATCAAGGATTATTCTACTTGCCCAAGGCGGTATTGCAGGGGCAGGTATGGCGTCTGGTGACTCCGATCTTCCCGCATGGCGATCTGCTGCATTTGCTATTCAACATGTCGTTTCTCTTGATCATCGGCCAGATCATCGAAATCCGCCGCGGCTTGTGGATCTATCTGGCCCTCGTGGTGGGTCTGGCGGTGATATCTAACCTGGCGGCCTACTGGTGGTCTCTTTCCATGGGACGCGATCACATTGCGATCGGCATGTCGGGCGTGCTGTACGGACTGTTCGGCTATGCCTGGATCAAGTCGCAATTCGATCAAGCTATGGGAATCTACATCAGCCCCAACATGGCTCTGATTCTGATCGCCTGGCTGTTCATCTGCATGACCGGCCTGGTGGGGAACATCGCCAACTCGGCGCATGTCTCAGGGCTGCTGGCCGGTGTGGCGATCTCTTACGCCCCGATCGCCTGGAGCGATATCCGGCGGGGGCGACGCGAGCGGGAAGAATAGCAAACAAAAACGCGGCTGACTCGAACAATCGACCCGCTGTTGTTGCAGCGGCTGTTCGCAGTTGGTAGGGTTGATGGACAGGCTCATGCCGTGCATTACTTGGTTCGCTCCCCTTCATCGTCCTCGGATTGGACTTTTCCATCCATCCAGCCCCTTGCGGTGTTTCGGCTGGCACTGAATCCGCAACGTGCGTTGGCCGTCACGACGGTAGACCCTCCCGCAACCAATAGGATGTCTCCCATGACAAAATCGGATTTGGCGACGATTGGAACAACCGCGATTGTGGTCGGTTCTCGCAGACTGACCATTGCCACAATCGCCCTCGGCTTGTTTTTGGCATGTTCGGCGATCGGTGCCGAACACGCCCGTGCCGACGAGCACGACTGGCCGATGTGGGGCTACGACGCCGCTCGCAGCGCGGCGACGCCGGTTAAGTTCGAGCAGACGCCGCGCCTGAAATGGGTACGGCAGTTGCCGGCGCCTCGCCCCGCCTGGGGACGCCAGCTCGACGATCGCGGTAAGCTGGAGTTCGATCGGTCGAGCTATCCGGTGGTGCGAGGCGAGCGAATTTTTGTTCCCTCCAGCAGTACCGACAGCCTGACCGCCTATCGCACCGACAACGGCCAGCAGGTGTGGCGGTTTTATGCCGACGGTCCGGTACGGCTGGCGCCGGTGGCCTGGGAGGAGTATGTCTATATTGTCAGCGACGACGGTTACTTGTATTGCCTCGATGCCGAAAGCGGCGAACAAGTCTGGAAGTTTCGCGGCGGCGTCTCATCGCTGCACCTGCTGGGCAACGAGCGAATCATCAACATGTGGCCGGCGCGAGGCGGGCCGGTCGTCGCGGACGGCACGCTCTATTTTGCCGCCGGCATCTGGCCCATGCATGGCGTGTTCTTGTACGCGCTCGACGCCCGCACAGGCGAAATCGAATGGCTCAACGACACGACCGGTTCGGACTACGTAGATCTGCCGCACGGCGGCGCCTCAGGCTATGGCAGCATCGCGCCGCAAGGCTATATTGCCGTCGCCGACGATCGGCTGGTGGTCTCCGGGGGACGCACCCCGCCACTGCACTTCAGTCGCGAAACAGGTGAGGTAGTCGGCTCGAGCAATCTCCGCAGCCGCAAGGGAAGCGGCAACTACGCGGTCAGCGCCCAGGGCGAGGGCGCCCGCGTCAACGACAAACTTCGCAAAACGGTGAGCGCGATCGCGGAGCAGCTCGATGCGCCCCCTTTCGCCCAGGTTGCCGCGCACGGCAAACTGTTTGTCACGACGGACAAAGGCACGCTGTATTGTTTTGCATCCGAAGCCAAAGCGGCGGAACCGATTGTTTACGAATACAAGCCCGCCACGATTCAGCCAAAATCGGATGCCTGGGCCGGTCGGGCAGAGACGATCGTCGCCTCGCTGGCCGACCGGCGCGGCTATGCATTGTTGCTGGGGGCCGGTTCGGGCGACCTGTTGCGCGAATTGCTCGCTCGCACCGAGTTGCATATTGTCGTCGTCGAGTCGCAGGCCAAGCAAGTTCTTGCGCTGCGCGACGAGTTTGCCGGCGGCGGCGTGTACGGCGCCCGCGTGGCCGTTATCGAGCAACCGCCCGCGGAGTTCGCCGTGCAGCCGTATCTGTTCAGCCTGATTGCCAGCGAGGACGCCGCGGCCGCGGAGATCGATAAAGATACTAAGTCGCTAGCACGGATATTGGATCGACTGCGTCCCTATGAAGGCGTCGCCTATCTGTTCACGTCGACCGACAAGATCGATCAGTTCGCCAATTCGGCCGATGGCACGAAGGTGGATCAAGTCGAGACAGAAAGGCGAGACGGATACTTGTTTGCCGCTCGCGGTGGTCCGCTTACCGGCGCCGGCCAATGGACCCATCAGTATCACGATCCGGCGAACACGACGCTGTCGCTCGACGACCGCGTGCGACTACCGCTGGGGCTGTTGTGGTTCGGCGGGCCGAACAATCACAACATCCTGCCGCGGCATGCCGGCGGGCCCAAGCCCCAGGTGGTCGGCGGCCGGCAGTTCCATCTTGGCGTGGAAACAATCTCCGCCCGCTGTGTTTATACGGGACGCCCGTTGTGGGAGCGAGAGTTCCCCGGCATCGGCCACCCGTTCACCAATCTTGATCTGGAGAAGCAATGGGCGGGGAGGAAAGAGGTCTACATGAGCAACATCCCCGGCGCCACCTACATCGGCAGCCCGTTGGCCAGCGCAAGCGACGGCATCTATCTGCGACGCGAGGGGGTGGTCCATCGACTCGATCCCAAGACGGGCGAAACGGTCGCCAAGTTCAAGTTGCCGGGAGAAGTCGAAAGCGAAAAGTACGGAGACGAGATCAATGATTGGGGCCACATCAGCCTGCAGGGGGATCTGCTAATTACCACCGTGGAGCCGCATCTGTTTGAGGATCAAAAACTCGGCTGGACCAATAGCTACAGCGGCACCTCGAGCCGACGGCTGGTGGTACTCAACCGACACGACGGCAGTATGCTGTGGCAGCGTGAAGCCGAGGTCGGTTTTCGGCACAATACGATCATCAGCAATGGTGAGCGATTGTTCGTAATCGACGGCCTGTCCGCGGCGGCCCACGAGCATCTTGCCCGTCGCGGCGAGAAACCCAAGCAGGAATCACGCTTGCTCGCACTCGACCTGAAGAGCGGCAAACCAATCTGGCAGACCGATCGCGAAGTGTTCGGTACCCATCTGATGTACAGCGCAGAGCACGATGTTCTAATCGAGGGGGGCAGCCAGGATTTGCGACATCGGCTGGGCGATGAACCGCGCAGCATCGTCGCCCGCAACGGCTCCAATGGCGAAGTGCGGTGGAGCGGTGGAGATTTCACCCTGCCCGGCGTTCTTCGCGGCGAGATGTTGATCCCCGGACGTGCCGGACAGGCACGCAACCTGCTCACCGGCGAGCCTTGGCAGCGCGATCGTCCCCTGCTGGGCGAATGTGGTCGCTGGGGCTTCGGTCGCGCTTATGGTTGCAATACGCTCAACGCCAGCAAATATTTGTTGCTGTTTCGTTCGGGTTCCGCCGCTTGCTTCGATTTGGAACACGATTCAGGCACGGCCAATTTCGGCGGCTTTCGGTCCGGCTGCACGGCCAACTTGATTCCCGCCGACGGCGTGCTCAACGCGCTGGACTACACCCGCACCTGCACGTGCAGCTATCAGCATCAGACGTCGCTGGCCTTGATCCACATGCCCGAGGCTTCGCACATCGAGGCATGGACCCGCAATGAAGGGGCGCGGCCCGATCCCTCGGGGTACGGCGTCAACATGGGCGCCCCCGGGCGCCGCGTCGATCGTGCGTCGGGCCTTACCTGGCACCCGTTGCAGGGGACGCGGCGGCGTCACCCATCCTGGATCACCGAGTCCGGCGATGGCGTGGAATGGGTTGGCTGCTCTGTGTATGAAGGCAATATTAAGATCAAAATGGACGATCTGCTGGCGGAACCGTACGTCGTGCGACTCCACTTCGCCGAATTGGAGGAGGACGTCGAGCAAGGAAGTCGACTGTTCGACGTGTTCATCAATGGCGAGCCGGTCCTCGCCCGTTTTGACGTCGCGAAGGAAGCTGGAGGCCCGCGGCAAGTTGCGGTCAAGCAGTTCGAGTTCGAATCGGACGGAGTGATCGAAGTCGAGGTGCGCAAGAGCGACGACTCTCAGCATCCGCCGATTATCAGTGGCATCGAAGTTCGCACCAAGCAGCGCGATCGAGAAGAACTAGGGGATGTCTCAGTGCCATCGAAACAGGCGGCAAGATAGACTCCGCAAGCAACAGCAACCACCCCGTGCAAAGGGCGTCTGCCATGCAAGCTATCCGTAGTTCGTGTCGCACGACTTGTGGCCAGCGCCGCCGCGTGGCTTTGATGATCGCGACCGTGGTGATTGCCTGCGGCCCGGCGATGGCGGCTCAGTGGGCGGCCGCCTGTCCGATCCCCGTCTTTCAGTACGCCCTGGAACACTGGAGTGCCGATCCTTACGAGGTGGTCGTGCATCACGACGGTGCGCTCACCGAGTCGCAGCAAGCCGTCGTAGATCGCTTGCAAGATGTTGAACGAGGCAAGCAGGAGGTCGCCAACATCACCTTGCTGCGAAGGGATCATGCGCGGATGGAAACCCCCGTCGCCACAGTCCGGACGCTCCCCTATATCGAAGTGCGTTATCCGGCCGCTACCGGCATTCGGCCCCCGCTGGCGCAGCTTGATCTGACCGACGAGGCTGTTAGCACGCTGCTCGACTCCCCGGCCAGGCGGGTAATCGCCGAGCACCTACTGCAGCGCAAAACGGCAGTCTGGGTGCTGCTCGAGTCGAACGACCGACAAGCAAATGCCAAGGCGTTGCAAACGCTGCGAACCGAATTGGCGCGTCTGAAAAAAACCCTCCAAGTGGCCGAACCCGACGAGGAGAAGGCACTGGAGTTGGGTAAGCTCCATACCGAGATCGATTTCACCATCGTCCGCCTCCGACGAGGCGATCCCCGAGAGCAGCATTTCATCGCCATGCTGCTGGGCAGCGAGCGCGACTTGAACGACTTCGAGGATCAGCCGGTTGCGTTCCCCCTCTACGGCAGAGGAATTGCCTTGTACGCGCTGATCGGACACGGCATCAACCCTCGCACGCTGCAGGCCGCGGGCGAGTTCTTGGTTGGCCCCTGTTCCTGCCAGGTCAAGTCGGGCAACCCAGGGGTCGATCTGCTAATGTCGGTCGACTGGGACGGCAAGGTCGAACCGCAAAGTCGCATTAGCGACCCGCCGGCCGCGGGACTGGACGGCTTTT
>JBGTJT010000104.1:0-3832 GCA_041744995.1 Pirellulales bacterium
CCAGGAACTATTGGAACACCACTTCTCATCGGGGCAAGTGCGATATATTCCCAACGGCGTGCGGGTGTCTCCGCTGATCCGCGGCGGCGACGATCAACGTCGGGCGCGGGCGGCGTTGGCCGACTTCGATGAGCGGCTGGCGCTGCCCGACGGGGCCAAGCTGGCGATCTACGCCGGCCGCTTGCAGACGGCCAAAAATCTGTTGATGTTGTTGCAAGCGTGGCTCGGCGTCGTCGAGCGCTTCCCGACTTCCAAGCTATGGCTGGTAGGCGAAGGGCCACAGCGGAAGGAACTGGCAAATACCGTCCGCAAATGGAACCTGAACAAGTCGATCGTTCTGGCGGGCTTGTTCGACAATATCGACGAGCTGCTGACCGCCGCCGACGTGGCGGTGTCGCCGGGTCGGGATCATTCCATATCGATGACACTGTTGGAGGCAATGGCCGCCGGCGTGCCGGTCGTAGCCAGCGATTTCGGCGGCCATTGTGTGCTCATCGAGCACACAATGCATGGATACCTGGTCTCCCCCGATGATCCGGCCGGCTGGGCGGAGGCGATTGGAAGTACCTTCACCGAGCCGGAACAAGCTATTCGCATGGCGGCTAACGCCCGGCAGCGAGTCGAAAATGAGTTTTCCTTGAAGGCCTGCGCCAGCAGCCATCTCGCCCTCACAGCCCCTTAAACCAGACACCAGTCAGACTCTCAATGGTGGGAATCCACCATTTTCCAGAATTACCTCGGCTGGCGGCTTGACGGTCCGTGGCGTGCAACTACATTGGGGGGAGATGCCTTGGCGGACAGCGTAGTTTTGCGCCCTTTACTGGTGAGTAGGAGCGGTCCTTTCTTGGGGGTGACGTACATTATGCCAGAAACAGATCTCGAGCAGGCGATCGTCCGGCAGATCAAGCAGTTGCATCGCCGCAAAACGCCGCTTAATTACTCCTCCATCCGCAAGACACACGGTCCGCTGCTGCGCGAGGCTCGTGAGAACTTTGGCACCTGGCAGCAGGCCGTGGAAGCGGCGGGCCTGGATTATGAGAACGTGCGACGCATTCGCCGTTGGTCGCGGGAGTCGATTCTCGAGGAATTACAGAATCTCCATGAGCAGCGGGAGTTCGCCAACCTGAGTGACTTGCGCGACCGCTATGCCAAGCTCTACGGCGCCTGTTGCCGTCATTTTGGGAGCGGTCTGGCCGCGGTGGAGGCGGCTGGGATCGACTACGAACTGTTGGTCGCCGAGGAGTCGGGACGCTGGACCAGGCGGCGGATCATTGAGTGCATTCAGCAGCGGTACGAGGCGGGCGAGACGCTCTGCCGCAATGTTATTCTTCGCGACGAACCGCAACTGAGCCGGTTTTGCTTTGCCGCGAACCATCATTTTGGCAACTGGAGCAAGGCGCTGCGGGCGGCGGGGCTGGATCCCAACCGCATTCGCAATCGCGACGGTCTCTGGCCGCGGCCCAAGGTGCTGGCGGAAATTCGCCATCGGCACGAACGAGGCAAGCTGCTCAATACCGATGCCATGCTTCGCGAGAATCTCACCCTGCATGCGGCGGGTCGGCGGCACTTCGGCACCTGGCAGCAGGCGGTCAAGGCGGCCGGCGTCGATTACCACCTCTACGTCCGCGGGGGCCTACGGGGCTGGACCAAGGTTAAAACCCGCCGCGCCTTGCAACAACGGTTACGCGATCAATGCGCCGAGCGCGAGCAGGTGCGTCAACAGACTCCCTCGTTGTTTCGCGCCGCCATGCATCATTTCGGAAGTTGGGAAGCGGCCCTGAAAGCCGCCCGCCGCGGAAGCAAAAGCAAGGCATGAGCCGCATGACCCCACAGCAGAAAAAGATCGTTCAGCAGATTCGCACGCTCCACGCGGTCGAGAAGCAGCCGTTGAATATCAGCTACGTCAAGGTGCATCATCCCAAGCTGCTCAAGCAGGTGATGAGCCTCAAACACTTTCGCGGCTGGCGCAACGCGCTGGAGGCGGCCGGTCTGTCCTACGACGTGATTCGAGTCGAGTTGGCCGATCACCTGCATTGCGCCATCTGCGGCAAGAAGCTCAAGACGCTCACCGCGCACCTGCCCGCCGCCCACCAGATGACCACCGAGGAATATGCCCAGGAGTATCCCGGCGAGCCGACCACCAGCGATGCGATGCGGGCCAAGACCACCTGGTCGCTCCGCAAGAAACCACACTGGGAGCGCATCTGGTCGCGGGAGTACCTGATCGACTACATGATCTACAAGTACGAACGCGACGAGGATCTCTCTCCTTGGACGGTGTACCGCAAGGAGCCGTGGGTGCATGCCAACGCCAAGGCCTACTTCGGCACCTACCGGGCGGCGATCGAGGCGGCGGGCATCGACTATCGCGAAGTTCGCGTGATCGACTTGACCGAGAAGTGGTCCGAAGAAAAAGTCATCGATCGGCTCCGCCGGTTGCACCTGGACGAACCGCTGTCGAGTACCAACGACATTCGGCTCCGGGATTCTCGGCTCTACGACAGTTGCCATCGCTACTTCGGCGGACCGGTCTCGGCGATCGAGGCGGCGGGTATTCCCTATACCGCGCTGCGAGGCCGTCGCAGCAAGAGTTGGGATCGCCCCGATGTGCTGCGGACGATCCAAGTGCTGGCGGCAGCCGGGCTGTCCATCCGACCGAACGCCCTGGATGCTCACATGGACGACCGCGCCCCGCAATTGCTCGAAGCGGCCGCGCGGCACTTCGGTTCATGGGAGAAAGCGGTCAAGAAGGCCGGCGTCGATTATGCCAACCATCGCGGCAGCCGCAGGTTGCAGATCTCCGCCAACGGCGTCAACGGTCAGCCGCACGCCACCGCGGCAATCAAACCGAAACGGCCTTGACGGTCATATCGGAACGCGTCGGGAGTTGAGAAGAAATTTCACTTGACGCCAGTTGCGTCGCGAAATACCGCGCACTCGGAACATGCTATCGGGGCGGCGCTGCGGCGACGTTGATGGTGTTCACCAATCGTGCCTGACGGGCGACTGCCCGCACCGCTTCTTGCGCGAGTTGCTTATGGTAGAAGCTCGCCACTTCGCCTTCCAACAGCAGGTGGTCGCCATCCTCCTGCACGCGCAGGTCGCGCAGTGCGTAGACGGGACTCACCGCGAGCGCCTTCTGGGCGCGCTGCGCGATTTCCGTGATCGACCCGTTGGCCGTGGTCATATTGGTTCCGTCCATTCTCTTGGTCTCCACGCCAGACAAAGGAGACGGCAAGACACCAATTACCGTGACACCTTTCCACTCAATGTAGGGAATGGCCCTGTCCGGCGTCAAGCCGGATTGATCAGCCCGCGCGTCCGCAACGCGGCAACAACCTCCGCTGCTAGCTCTTCGGCCGGTCTGCTTCCGCCGGCCAGCAGCAGTTCGGGCTTGCTCGGAGGTTCGTATGGATCGTCGATGCCTGTGAACCCCTTGATCTGGCCGGCGCGGGCTTTCTTATAAAGCCCCTTGGGATCGCGAGACTCGCAGACATCCAAGGGCGTGTCGACAAACACTTCGATGAACCGCCCCTGCGGCAATTTGTCGCGAACCAGGTCTCGGTCGCGTCGATACGGGCTGACAAAGGCCGCCAGCGTCACGATGCCCGCCGAGGCGAACAGTTCGGCCACGGCCCCGATGCGGCGGATGTTCTCTTCTCGATCCATTGCCGAGAACCCCAACCCGAACCGGCGGGCGAACTCTTCTCCATGCAGTTCGGTCAGCGCCTGCGGCGGGGCGTTCAGCCCGTGGCGGACGTTGTCGCCATCGAACACAAAGCTGTGGACGCCCAGCTCAAACAGTTGATGGTCGACCAGATTGGCGATGGTG
>JBGTJT010000105.1:0-1983 GCA_041744995.1 Pirellulales bacterium
AAAAGCCGCTCACGTTGACCATCGACGAAGGCAAACTGATCGAGAAAGTCGTCAAGGAGACGGGGCGCGTCTTTCAGGTCGGCACGATGCAGCGGACCGAGAGCGGTCAGCGGTTCCTGCAGGCAGTCGCCCTGGTCCGGGACGGTCGGATCGGCACGGTCAAGAAGGTGACGTGCGGGATCAACGGGATGGGCCCCTCGCCGGCCATTCCGCAAGCTCCCGTTCCGGCAGGGCTGGACTGGAATCTCTGGCTCGGCCCGGCGCCGAAGGTTCCGTATCGCGCGCTCAAGGAGATGCGCACCGGATACGGCGGCGGCGTGCCGCTCTACAGCAACTGCCATTATTCCTTTCGCAATTGGCATGAGTACTCCGGCGGCAAGCTCACCGACTGGGGCGCGCATCACGTCGACATTGCCTGCTGGGCCATTGGCGCCAGCGATACGGGACCGAGCCTAGTCAAGCCGCTCGACTACACCTTGGCGTGCGAGTACAAGGACGGCCATCCCCAAGTGGACGATCATTACAACGTGGCCACTCAATTCAATATCCAAGCCGCGATGCCCAACGACGTCGAAATGATCATCACCAGCGAAGGGGACAACGGCATTCTTTTCGAGGGCACCGAGGGCCGGTTCTTCGTGAACCGCGGCAAGATCGTCGGCAAGCCGGTGGAAGAATTGAAGGACAAGCCGCTACCAGAAGACGCCGTCGAGCAAGTTTATGGCGGAAAAGTCAGCGCCAACCACACCGCCAACTTCGTGGAAGCCATGAAAAGCCGCCAGCAGCCGATCTCCGACGTCTGGTCGCACAACCGGATGCTGGAAATCTGCCACCTCGCGAACATCGCAATGCGACTGGGCCGGGAGCTCAACTGGGATCCGGTCAAGCGAGAAATCATCGACGACCCCCAAGCAAACTCCTTCCTTGCCCGGGAGAGCCGCAAGGGTTTCGAGATCAACAGGTAGCTTGCTGGCCCGGAGGCTGGAGTTTGTAGGATCGGGAGACTTGCGAGGAATTTGCGTGAGGCGGGTTCAGCGAGCACCCCGGCCGTTCCTCATTGGCGGCCCTTGTGGGGCCATTCCCCGACCGAAGGCTTGGCCTCGGCCGCCCATGCCCTGCCCTTGCGCAGCCATGCCCTGACCGAAGGCGCGACCGTGTCCACCCATGGCTTGGCCTTGCGCGGCCATGCCCTGACCGAATGCGCGGCCTTGACCGCCCATGGCTTGCCCTCGAACCGCCATCTCCTGACCGAAGGCGTGACCGTGTCCACCCATGGCCTGTCCTTGCGCGGCCATGCCCTGACCGAAGGCCCGTCCCTGACCGTAAGCGACACTGCTTGCGACCAACATCGCAATCACGATCACT
The DNA here is from genome assembly GCA_041744995.1 of Pirellulales bacterium. GTDB lineage: Bacteria > Planctomycetota > Planctomycetia > Pirellulales > UBA7805 > JBBDLY01. Next base: position 1,366 of record JBGTJT010000105.1, read on the forward strand.
AATGAAAAGAATGCTCGCAACATGTTTCACTCCTTGTTAAGTCTGCTTGTTAAGTCTGTGGCGACAGTGGCTGCCAGACCTGGGCGTCCGCGCCATATCGCTCTTTTGTTCCTCGCAGCCAGGACCGCTACTGCATCATATCCGTTCGTTGGCCACGTGTCACGCTTCTGGTTGCGCGAGGAGACTATGACACCAAGGAAAGGTTGCGGCGCCGGTTCCTGACAGGTGCGGAGGACTTGCGTGTCGTCAGTTTGTTCGTTGCCAGCGTTGTCAAACGGATGACGTGTGGCTACAATCCGCTTGAGGCTGCGCCGCCATTTCCGCAATGGATCGGAGACCGACGGTCGTTCGCCGCAACGCGCTTCGTCCGCGTCGTTTAACACCTGCCGCCGGGCCGGTCGAGGCGGGCCAATCGTGACTTAGCTGTACCGCAGGGAGTCGTCATGTCGATTACGCCGGAACTCCAGTCCGATGAACACGCGCTGGTGCGCCTGGCCGCTAGCCAGGTGGCGCTGCCGGCAGTGGTTGAATTGCTGTATCGGGCCGATTCGGTCGCCCGCGACCGCCAGTGGTGGCAAACCGCGTTGCCGCTGGTCGCCCGGGCGATCTCGGCCGCTC
>JBGTJT010000106.1:0-5987 GCA_041744995.1 Pirellulales bacterium
CAACGTAACCTGCTTGAAGTTGTTGACGCAATGCATTCGCCGTGCCGCCTCGCGGGCCGCTTGCACGGCCGGCAACAGCAGCGCGATCAAGATGCCGATGATGGCGATCACCACCAACAGCTCGACCAACGTAAAACCGCGACGAATATTCATGGCACAGGACATCCGTGGCTCATTGCTAATGTGATATCGAATTCAACCAACGTGCCTACGACGACGGAGGACGACTGCGACGCATCCCACACCAACGAGCCCCAACAAGTAGGCTTTAGGCTCCGGCACTGCAACAAAGAATTCGATCTCCGTAAAGCCTTGCCATTGGTTGCCGAAGCGGATGTCGTCTGTGCCGTAGAAGACGAGTTGCACGTAACGTCCCGACTGCCCCAAAAGGTCCAAGGACAATGAATGGATCGTATTGTCGGCCACGGTCCCGGAGTCAGTAAAGCCGGTGAAATTGTCGACGAAGTTGCCGTCGACCAACACATCGACCGAGGATGGTTCCAGCACGGCCGCAGAGTCGTGCAACCCATAGTGAATGACCACCTCAGCCAGATTCACCACCCCACCCAGATCGAAGGTAATAGGCGGCTGCGGTTGGCCCGCTGCGATTTGCGCATCCGACCGCTCAAAAATTGTGCCCTCTTCACCAGAGCCCCAAAAGCCGCCGACTGGCGTGTATTCCCCAGCGCGACCCAGCCCGTCCACAAGCGACTGCGGTGAGCCAAGTGGAGCGACATTGTCTTTTCCTTGAATCCCCGTGTAGGGAGCGGTCACGCTGTTGTAGATGTATTCGACGTTAAGAACGCGATTATTTCCGTCGACGCTGGCCACGCCGGTCGGCGAAAAGAACTGGACCTCGGAGAGCATTTCCCATTCATGCGGGCCGGTCGCTGTCAGCGTGACGTTGTCGGTGGTCAATCCGAAGGCGTTCACGTTGATCGGGACGGTCGTGCCGCTGCCAGCGGGATTGTTCACGACAAAGGTTTGATTGAAGCCGCCGGAGGTGCTGATGTTGATCGTCGCCGGCAAGCCAACGCCCGAGGCACCATCGCTATCGGCAAAGTAGGATGTGATGCTTCCAATCTGGACCGGCGAAGAAAAGTTAAATGTGATGGTCGGATCGGAAAACTGCCAACCCACCAGCGCCGCACTGTCCGCTGGATTCGGCCACACATTCACAACGGCGGTACCATCGGTTAACTCACCGCCGGAGTCCGGATACGAAGCGCTTGGCAACACGCCGTAAGTGTAGCCACCATCTACAAGAATTGGCGCCGAATTGCCTGCAGTTGTACCGACCAGGACGAAAACACAGCACAAGAACATGGCAGTCAAGTGAATACGGTTCGTTGTCATTTTTGTCGTTCCTTGCAAATGCGCCGGCGTCGCGCCGACTAACAAGAGTAGTAAAATGTCCTTCTAAAAAATGTGATCGAAACAAGCGCGAAATGCGTCGCGGAGATCTGCGATGCGTCTATTGGGAGACCTCCCACCCCTGGCGATAGGGTTTGCTCAAGGCTTCGTTGAGATCTGGAGCATTCGTGATCTTCATGGTCTGCGGATCGAAATCGATCGACTTGCCGGAGCGATAGGCGATGTTGCCCAGCAGCACGATCTCGGTGAAAGGACCGGCATAGTCAAAATTGCTGCCCGTGGGGCTGCCTGTCTTGCAGGCCGCGATCCATTGCAGATGGTGGCCCGGGCTTGCCGGCAGGTAAGGATCGGGGCCTTTGAAATCGACGAATTTGTCTTCTGGCAAGAGTACGGGTGAACCGCCGTGCTGAATCTTCAGCCGTCCTCCGTCGCCGATGAACAGCGAACCGTTGATGGGCAGGTCCGCGGCGATATCCTCGGGCGGTTTGGCCGCGCCTTCGTACCAGAAGACCTCCACGGGCGGCAGCTTCCCGCGCTGGCCGAATTGGAAACGGGTTTTCATCCAAGTCGGCCCGCTGTGCGGGTGCGGAGCAGGCCCTGTGGAGGTCACGGTCACCGGCGCTGCTAGTTGGAGCGCCCAGAACGCCGGGTCCATCAGGTGGATCGCCATGTCACCGATCGCACCGGTGCCGAAGTCCCACCAGCCGCGCCACGCGAAGGGGGCATACGCGGGATGGTAGGGGCGCTCGGCCGCCGGCCCCAGCCACAGATCCCACTTCAATCCCGCGGGCGCGGCCGGTGTTTCCGCCGGCACGTCGAGTCCCTGTTTCCAGTAACGGCCAGGGCGGTCCGTGCTCACGTGGACCTGCCGTACGTCGCCGATGGCGCCGCTCTCGATCAGTTCGACCAAGCGCCGATTGCCGGGATGCTCGTGATTTTGAGTGCCCATTTGCGTGGCGAGCTTTTTCTCGGCCGCCAATAGGCGCATCTGCCGTGCCTCCGCCACCGTGTGGGTCAGCGGTTTCTCGCAGTACACGTGCAAGCCGCGCTGCATGGCCCGAATCGCCGCCGGCGCGTGATGATGGTCCGGCGTGGAGACGACCACCGCGTCCAAATCTTTCTGATCGAGCAACTTGCGATAGTCGAAATACTTGGTCGCCTGGGGATGCCCGGCGGCCGCTTGATTCAAACGCCCCTCATCCACGTCGCACAAAGCCACGATGTTTTCGCCCGAGACGCCGCCCAGATTCGCCGCACCTTGCCCCCCGACCCCGATCACGCCGATATTCAACCGCTCGTTGGCGCTCCCCCGACAGGGACGGGCAATCGACACGCCGATGCCGGCGGCGCCAATTGCAAGAGCGTTCTTCAGAAACCTACGACGATTAGGCTGGCGAATCATTGCGTTGCATTCCTTGTCTTGTGAATCTCAATCAAAATCCGCTCGCGGGCTGAGAACCGACGGCTTTCTTTTCGGACGGTAGAAACAGTACTTCACTCAAAAAGGTCCACTGCCCGCTATTGAAGAACTCCAACCGGACAAACCTTGCCGGCTGCTCTTCGAGTTTTATTTCTGCAATCCGAGGTACGCCGTTGCCGTCGCCAGTGGGATCTGCGGCCGTGAAGCTGTCGTCAAAGTTTGCAAACTCGGCGGCTTGGGTGAACGTCTTGCCGTCTTCGCTCGTTGAAACAACCAGCCGATCGGGCGCATGGATCGCGGGAGCGTGGTTGACCAGGTAGGCGACTTGAATTGGGCCAATCAGCACCGACTTGCCAAAATCAAATACAATCGCCGGCTGAGCGACGCCCGAGTCGCGGCCTTCAGACAGCGATTGCTTGTCAAACCAGCCGACCCAGCGGCCATCGTTCAGGGCGCGCGTACCAAGAATCCGATCCGTCAACAACGTCCGCCCGTCGTCGAAATAACCTGAGCCGGCTATGTGCGTCGCCACGCGCGGATCGCTCATTTCGCCGAGATACTCGTAGCTCGCCACTGAAAGCGGTTCAGGCTGTCCGCCTGGGCGATGGATGCCGCGGACAAAGTCGGCCTCCGCGTCCGCTTGGACCACCCGGCCGGCGGCGGTGATGCGGCGGCTCTCGCCGGCGCGTATGACGTGACTATCGCCGTTTTGCTCCCGGCCTTTCACCGAGACTTCGCCTTGGTAGACCCGCACATCCGTCTCACCGTCGTCGGCCACGGCCACGCCGAACTCGGTGCCCAGATCAACGATCCGGGCCACCGGCGTATTGATGGTAAACCCGACGGCCCGCCGCGGCACGAAGCTGACCGCGCGCCCGCGCTCGACGGTTCCGGCCCCGTAGCCGTCCAAGACAAAAATACCCGGGCCCTCAAAGGTAACGCGGGCGCCTTCCGTGTAACTGATTTCCACCACCCCCTGTTTCAATGCCAGACGCTGCCCCGACTTCAGCACGCTGTCAAGTCGTATCTCGTCCACGTCGTCCGCCCACACAACCTCGTGTGAAGCGGAGAGTCGTCCCACGTCCAGATTCGCCGCAACTTGATCGTCTGTTCTATGCAAGCGATCCCGCGTCGACGGCACGATCAGCGCCAGACTTAGTACAACGACCGTCATCACCAAGGTGGCCACAGTCAGAGCAAGCGGCAGCGGTTGTTTATAAGACTCCCAAGCGTCATCGAAACGGCTGCGCAACGCGGCGACCTTTGCCGGGCGCTCGACGATGCGTGTTTCGCGGGCGGAAATCTCCCAGGCCAGCGACATATGCAGATCGAGATACTGCACGTAAAATTCCAGCGCGTCGCCATCGTCCCCGATCCACTGCTGCAGGCGGTCGAACTCCCCCGTTGAAAGTGCATCGTCGCAGACGCCCGAAACGAGTTGCCGCAGTTCATTTTGTTGGGTCGGGTTCAACATCAATCGCGGTCTCCGGCGGAGAGAGCGCGCTGCACGCATTCAAACAATTGATTGCGCACTCGGTCCAGCGAACGGTAGATCGACTTGATGGGGCGGTTCAGCGATTGGGCGATCTCGGCCACTTTGACCTCGCAACGGTAGCGCCGTTCGACCAAATCGCGGTCGCCAGCAGCAAGCTTCTCCATACAGCCGCTCAACGCCGCCTGCCGATCGGCCTGTTGTTCGCTTTGCCGCTCGACTTCGGTGGCGATCTGTGTCAGCAGCGCGTCGTTGAATCGCAATCGGCCCGACTTGTGTTGGCGGAGGTAACGCTGCACTTCCAGATGCGCAATGCCGTTGGCCCAGCGGACGAAGTCGCGGCTGCTGTCGAAGTCGCCCCACTTGCGCCACAGAATGATGCTGGTTTCCTGCATCACCTCCTCGGCGTCGGCGATGTTCGGCAGCAGCGTGCCGATGTAGGCAAACACCCGCCGCTGGTGGCGCGCAAACATCGCCACGAATGCTTCGTGCGAAGCCGCGTCGCTATTTGATCTCGCATCGCCCATGTTATCCAATCGCTCGCCGAAGGTAGGTTCGCCTAGCCCATGTTGTTTCCACCTCTCATTAAGTGTCGCGCGCCGCCGGATAAAATTCCTCAGCAAAAATCTACGGGCCGGCGAAGATTCCTGAAAGGTTTTTCGCAAGCCGTTCATTTGCAATAGTTTAGCGTCCACCTACATTTCGTCCGCAAAGGCAGGAACACTGCGTGGTCCGGCGCTCTTGGCCGACGTGCGGCAGTTGATCGCCACCGCCCGCGAGCAGACCGCACGGGTCGTCAATACCGGGCTGGTAATGATGTATTGGCACATCGGACGGCGGATTCAAGAGGATGTGCTGAAGCATGAGCGGGCGGAGTACGGCCAGGAGATTGTCGCGACACTATCGCGACAATTGACGGCGGAGTTCGGCCGGGGCTTCGGACGCCGAAATCTGGAGCAAATGGTGCGATTCGCGGAGGTTTTTCCCGATGAACAAATTGCGCAGACACTGTCTGCGCAATTGAGTTGGAGCCATTTCACGGAACTAATCCGACTCGACGATCGCCTAAAACGCGAGTGTTACGCGGAAATGTGCCGGGTGGAGCGGTGGGGCGTCCGCACGCTGCGGCACAAGATCGGGCATTTGCTGTTTGAACGAACGGCAGTCAGCAAGAAGCCGGACGAGTTGATCGAACAGGACATTGGAACAGAAACTGCATCAGTCCATCCAACTCGCCCGCGAACGGTTGGCCAGGGCGGAACAGCAACGACTCACCGACGATGACCCGTCCGGCAAGGAATAGCAGCATGCAGTCAATGCTTTCAAGAAGCCGGCAGAGTAGCACGTGGCGCCACAGTTTCTCAGCCTGGACGACGTACTTGAGTCGCATACCGAGCAAGCTTGCATTATCCGAACAACTCCGTGATCGGCTTGCCGCGGGCCAGTGGGTGGGGGCGGCCGAGGTGATCGCGGATCTCGGTCTCCGGATCCAGTCCCATGGCGTAGTAAATCGTGGCGGCAATGTCCTCGGGGGTGACCGGCTTGTCGGCCGGAAACGCGCCGTGCTCGTCCGAGGCGCCGTAGACCGCACCCCCTTGGATGCCGCCGCCGGCCAGCAGCACCGTGTAACAATGGGGCCAATGGTCGCGGCCGTTCTTGTCGGCGCCGGCGCTGCTGGTCACCTGGCCGATCTTGGGCGTG
>JBGTJT010000107.1:0-11740 GCA_041744995.1 Pirellulales bacterium
GTGTTCTCCAGGAGATCAAAACAAACCGCCTCCCGCCTGGGGGCAGTCCCGCGGCGGGAGGCGGCTGAAGAAGGGATGCACGTTGACGAGGAACTGCGCGAGGGAACTACCGGCGCGCACCCTGTATCTTGATTGCAGTTATCGAGACCCGGTCGCCCTCTTGGAGCGTCTGGTCCGCCGAGCAGGGCTGGCGGTTCACGCGAATGAGATAGTCCTGCGGCTCGCCCTGGTGGACGTGCTCGCGAAACAGCGACTTGACGGTCGTTCCTTCCGCGACGTCCGTATAGTCGGCGAAGCCGCCGCCGAGATTATTGATCAATAAAATGCGCACTGGCGTAATCCTCCTTACATGGTGATGTAAAAGGTCGAGTTAGCTGGCACGCGACGGGTCAGTCGGCCAGCTAGGAATTGCTTGACGTCCTCCTGGAGGCATCAAGTCTTGACGGGTTGCTCGTCCATCTGAAACAGCTCCCACGAGTCGCATAGCTCCCGCCGAAGCTGTGAAACCCGCCCCGCGGAGACCTGGAATCGCTGGGCCACTTCGTTCGTCGTGTAGCCTTCAGCCAACAGCAGGGCGATTCGCTGATCGCGAAGGCTGTGCGTCTTCAGCCAGGCGGCGAAGTCGAGCCGGAAGCAGACCTGGTCGGGCACCGGCGCCCGGGAATGGTCGATGAGCGAATAGTGCCAGTAGCTGATCCGGGTGAAGCTGTCGACTCCGAAGTCGTGGCGGGCCTGGGCGGCGTGGCTCATCACATCGCGGCTGTTGTCGCGACTGCCCACGCGCCGGCCGGCCAGAACATGCGTGATCGCCCAGCGGACGAGCCTCGTAGGAAAGGCAAACGGGTTCTTGCCACGTTGCTTCAGCGTAATGAAACTGATCAGCGCTGCCGCGGTGACTTCCGCCACCGCCTCCTCACGATGATCGGGCGACCAGCGGTGAAAGGCTCTGCCGGCATAGCGGCTTATGACCGGCAGCAGCGGTAAGAAGTCGTCATGCTCTTGCGGCAAGTCACTTGATGAAATTGCATAAGCTGTCACGGGCATCTCCTGGAGAAGCTGTTCCTTGCTGAGGGAACACGGGTGTAAGAACCGAAGGCCAATTGGCGTGTAGGGAATTGGCGCAAAATGAGTCGTGCCTGCTGGCATATAACCTGATACGATTGAAGATGCTTCAATCGTGTGCCAGCAGCGGGCGTGATCCGCGCAGCTTAAGCTTCACGACCACCCTGCAACTGTTGGGCACGAATTGGCTGCTGTGCGCGGTGGTCGGGGTTACCGACGAGCTATCAAAGCTCGGGCAGGCGGCTTCCAGCAGCGAGCGCGTCGGACATCGCTACGGCCGCGTCGAGCCACGCAAGAATAAACGCCGCCCAAAACTGATCGCCCTGATGACCAAACCGAGGCACGAGTACCTCACCGAATTCGGAGTGGCCGTATGAACCTAAGTCGTTATGTAACAACCCGCAGTGCCATTCCGACCTGACAGTGCTTTAACGCGAACGCGAACGGGGCCCCCTTTAACGCGGCCCCTATTCACCGACAAATAAAAAACGAGGACTGACCCTAATGGCACTGTCGAGATTGGCTCGGCGCGTAGATTGTCCATTGACACAGGGGGAGAATTCTGAAATTCTCCGTTCTGCCACAGCGTGTTTCAAGTTTTTGCCCACGCTTGGCGATAGGGGTTATCGAGCCCGGTCGGCGCACGAAAACGATCGACGTCATCACCACGCTGGTCGACGCCGACGAATACAGCAAAGAAGAGATCGCCGAACTCTATGGTTTCAGGTGGAATTCGGAACTCGATATCCGCAGCATCAAGTCCAACTTGAACCTCGCTCACATCCGCTGCAAGTCGCCGGAGATGGTCCAATGCGAATTATGGACGACGATCCTGGTGTACAATCTGATCCGCACCACGAGTGCCGGCGTGGCGTTGCTGCACGACAAGCAACCGCGGCAAATCAGTTTCACCGGCGCCTGCCAGTACGTGCTGGCGTCGTGAATGCAATTATCGAGCGGCTTGATCGACCCGAGTCGCATCGACTCGTATCTTGAGACCATGCTCCGACAAATTGCGGAGTGCGAAGTCGCCAACCGTCCCTGCCGGCTGGAACCGCGCGTGCTCAAACGCCGCCGCCACGGCTACCCGCTCATGATGAAACCGCGCAACGAACTCCGCCGCGAATTGCGCAAGCACTGCACCTAACGGCGATTACAACACGACAGTGCCATTCAGGTCTGACCCCGGAAAGGCTGGTGGTTCTGACCCTGGTCTTCTTGTCTCAGAATCGACTATGACCGGGCCTGCTTCCGGTACGCGCTGGGGGTGCAGCCCGCCTCGCGGCGGAAGAAGAGATTGAAATTGCTCGGCTCGCTAAAGCCGCACATTTCGGCGATGCGGCCGATCGACAGTTCGGTTGTTGCTAGCCATTGCTGCGCCCGCTCAAGCCGGATGCGGCGGATGGCGGCGCCCGGCTTCTCGCCATAGACGGCCTCAAACCGCTTGTTGAGGGTCTTTTGGGAAATCATCAATTGCTCGAGCAGATCCAGAACTCTCAAGCCCCGGCAGGCAAATTGGTCGATTAACTGGTGGGCTCGTCGGATGTCGTCTCCGCGATGGACGCTCCCGTTGGTCGATTCGCGGGCGGCCACTGGCGGCGGGGTGATTAGCACCTGACGCTCGGGCAAGCGCTTGCCGTTCAGCAAGTCACTTAGCAACTGGATGCCCGCGGCACCCACAAACTGGCCGGGCGCGGGAATGGAGCTAAGCGTGGGCGTCGAAAACCTCGCGACCACCATATCATAAAACCCCAGCACGGCCACGTCGTCGGGCACAACCAGTCCCAGGTGCTGTGCCACGCGGCACGCGAGCACGCCCACATAGTCGTCGTCGCAATGGATGGCCACCCGACCGAGATCATGCGTCGGTGCTTGTCAGAGGCAAGGGGAACAAACTTCGCCGGTGTCCACTGTGGGCGCAGACAGTACGTGAGTTGGCTGCGCTGGTGAAAGACCGTGGCTCAAGCGAACACGTGTTCTTGAATCGGTGCGGCCGACCGATCACACGGTTTGGCATCCATGCGTTGGTCGAGCGATCCGTGGCACGGGCAGTGAAGAAGGTGCCGTCCCTGGCCACCAAGCGGGTCAGTCCGCATACGATTCGTCACACGACTGCGACGCATCTCTTGCGTTCTGGAGTGGACATCAACACGATCCGTGCCTGGCTCGGACACGTATCATTGGCCACGACCAACGTGTATGCGGAAGTAGACCTGGAAATGAAGGCCAAGGCGTTGGCCAACTGTGAAGTCGAAGGCAAGAAGAAAACCACGCCCTGGAAGAAAGACAAGGGACTAATGGAATTCTTGCAAAAGTTGTAAACAGCCATCGGTTTTGTTATGTGGCGTTCCATCCGGGCACACCGTCTCATAAAGGACGTTTCTCGTGTGGACGCCACATAACGTACTACGCAACATAATCAACGATATGACTCAATGCGTTTCTCCTTCTTTGTTGGGTTCTGCGTCCGCCGGCGGCTTGTGCTTGGTGAGTCGCGGCGTTTCGGGGTTCGTTTCGCCGCGGTCCGACAAGTCGCTCACGCGAGGCAGCAGCACGGGCTGCTCCCGGACCAGGTCGAGGATCAGCATTTCATTTAGCTCAGTCTCGGCGGCCGGATCGCTTCGCAATGCGATCAGCAGCGTCAGGCAAAATGCCAACGCGGCCACAGCCACCAGGGCCGCCCCCAAGGCTTTGGCGGAAGGCAGCAGAATGGACTCCGTGCGGCGGTCTTTCGCGATCTGCTTCCGTTCGACTTCCAAGCCGGTAAAGCCCTCATTGAGCGTCGCGCGTTCGGCTTGCAATTCCTTGTGGACGGCGACGATTTCTTTACGGGCTTCGGCGTCCGCTTCGATCAGGCGTTTGGTGCCCTCGGCCACTTCGCGGTTGAGATTCGCCATTTCGGCGTTCTGTTCTGCCTGCCGGTCGGCCGCCTTGTCGGCGACTTCCGCCGCATGGCGGTAGCCGGCGAGGTCGTCGTCGTCGCAGCCTGCGATGATTGCGATCGCCAATACGGCCAGCAAGCCGCTACGGATCATGGTTGGTATCATCTTGCCTCCGGTGTTGAAAAATAGCCCTGAGCAGTTTTTGCAGCGCCCGCCGCAACCGGGTCTCACGAATTAACGCGAGCACGGTGATCAGCAGCGCGCCGGCCAGGGCGGCCAGAATGAAATTGTGCATACGTCGTCAAGGCTCCTTACAGGCGAAATGGCAAGTGTGAACCGGCATGGGGACTCCTTTACTTAACTGGGGAAAATGTCATTGGTAATGTCAGAGGCGGGGCGGTGATCGATTGCGATGTAAGGCAAACTAAATCGGCCCGCAAAACCGAACCGCTGAAAGCTAGCCAGCATCCGCACCTACTTATGCCACGTTTTTCGCCTTAATTTAGCTCCACATGGTGATCCGTAAGACCCATCCGCTGCAGTCGGCTGATACGCCATTGGGCAGTCAATCGAGGAGTGGTCCCCGCGCATAGAATAAGGCCCGTAGTGGCGTGATCGAATCACTCTCCACTACGGGCCTTGCGTGACTGCGATGCGACGCATGGCCTTTACTACTTAGACATGTCCGCCCGATCTGAGGGCTCCGCAAGCGGCTGATCGAGATCCGTCATCTCAACCGCAGAATTGTTGGGCGAACCTTTCACATCTAGCTCTTTCCGGCGACTCCGGCCATCGGGCACGGGCAGGCCGCGCTCTTCGTGCCACCAGCGGATTGCCGAAGTCACCGTGTTGCGATCGCACTCGAGTTGCTCGGCAATGTCACCCAGCAATAAGCCCTCCTCATAGAGCGCCATCACCGGATCAGCGATCTCCTGATACATGGGCGGGGCCAGATGCTGCTTTTTAAGTGTCGAACGGCGCGAGCGACCATCGGGCATTTCAAGGCCCCGCGACTCGAACCAGAACTTGAGGAGTTGGGTCACCCGGCTTCGGGCGCAACCCATCTGCTTCGCGATCTCGGCATTCATCAGACCCTGGTCGTACAAAGCCTTGGCCTGTTCCGATTCGGCGACAATACTCGCCGGCTCCCGAAAGTCGATGACGATTTCCTCTGTGAGGCCGTCAGCTGCGAGCTGGCCGCCGCCTGGACCGGTCAGTCCGACAATCGCTTTCGCAATCGAACCACTCGAAATCGAGAATCGCCCTTGCAAGTAGTGGCGTTTACGGCCAGCTTCACGGATCTCATGGACGACAATCGCACCTCCTACTAGATCCCGCAAGGCATGAGCTGCGGCCGGGGTAGCCTGGGTGAACACTTCGCTAAGGTTGCTAAGTCGCTCCGCCACCCACTCCGCCGTCGGCTGCGGGCGATGGTCCTGATCGACACGAGCAAGTCGTTCGATCCGGCCCGCCAGTTCCCGTTTTTCAGCACGACGCTGTGCAAGTCGTTCATCGAGCTCAGGACCACCGCGACCATCTTCGACGCGATCGAGCAGATTGGTGATCTTTTGCTCGACGTCGGTCAGATTCTGGCGGGCGGCAGCCAGTTCGCTTGGCACGGCTGCCTCCACCGCTCTCCATGCTGCCAGCGTTTCTTTGAGAACTTGCTGGCTCCATGTGACGTGTGCGAAGATTTGCAGACCCAGTTGGTCAAGAATCATGCGTTCAGCCCGATCGCGACGGAGTTGGGTTTGGCAAGAGCATGTCCCCATCGCGTAGCCCGGGCAAAACAGATACTTGCCGCCGCTGCCGCCGACAATGAAGTTGCGATCACAGCCGCCGCATTGAATCAGTTTCGACAGGAGATGCCGAGGATGGCACACACTCGCGTCTCCGCTTGAGCCGTTGAGTTTCCCTGTCTTGGAACGATTTCCGACGACTGCCTCCTGATTGCTTGTCAGCAGTCGCTGCGCTTCCTCGAATGTGTCGTCGTCAACGAGTCGAAGGTCGGGGAGATGACGGAGCCATTGCTCGCACTCGGCCTCAGGGCGATCCTTCTGGCGGATCTTACCAGTCAACGGATCGCGAACGTTCTGCTTGACACCCCACGACCACCACCCGATGTACTTGCGATTCTTCAAGAGGCGCGTCACGTACTGATGGCGCCAAGACTTCTTTTTCGCGCGGTGATCCTTGGGCGCGCCAAGGCGGTTCAATTCTCGGGCGATCCAACGCAGGCTGCGTCGTTCGCGGACAAACCAATGAAAGATTCGTGGTACCCAAGCAGCCGTGTTCGAATCTATTACGTACATCTTCCGGGGTTTCGGATTGCGCCCCCGACGTCCGCGCTCACTCCCTGGTATCGCTACGGAATCATATCCAAAGCAAAAATCGCCAACGGAGAAGCCCGCTTCAATTGCGCCTTCTTGGCCGCGCAGGACATTCTTGGCCAGATCCTTGACGTATTGCTCATGAACGATCGACATGATGTGGGCAATGAGTTCCCACGCGGTATCATTGGAATCGATACCCTCGGTGACGCTTATAACGCGCACGCCATAGTTGTAGACAAGCTGCTTCAACAGCGGCAACGTGATCACCGACTCTCGCGAGAGTCGGCTCAAACTATGGAAGTACAGCACGTTGAGCTCGCCGGCCTGGGCGGCTGCGAGCAAATCATCCAGCCCGTCGCGGTGGAGCTTCGTCCCCGAAATGGCCGAATCGGAAAATTCCAGGTTCGGCGCGATCTGGTGACCATTGGCTGCCGCCATTTCGCGACACTTACGCTGCTGGTCTACGTTGCTGCTTTCGTCTTGAAGCGCTGAACTAAAACGAGCGTAACTGGCCGCCTGAACACTTGGATCAATAGGAATCTCCCCGGCGTGTCGGGAATTACGTCGGCTGGCCCCAGGAACGGCAACAGTTCCGTAAGGCACCGTAGACGGCGCCGGCATCTCCGCCCGTTCGACGCTTACGAAACAGCTGTGCCGAACGACGATTCCTAGGCAGACCAGCATCGCCAGCGCAAAAACCATGCGTGAGAGCTCGGTAGCCCACGCGTTTGCCAGTCCTCCTGGTGCGCTCCGCTCCGCAGTACTCGCAGCAGAAGCAAGGGATTTCATAAACATTAAGAACAACTCCCGCCCTCAGGGCATAAGTTGGTTGTAGTGCCGCTATCAACTTGGGGCAATTCTTGCCAGCGGTGACGCGGACACCGTATTGGACGAGGCAAACAAACCTCACCACTCCACAAACCCTGGGAAATCCGGACAAAAGATTGTTTACGGCTTCGTTGGGCTCGTACCGGCGTCGTGCAATGCGGAATGCTTGACGTTGGTCGAACGATCGCGAGATTGTCGATGCCAGAGATCAGCCAATGCCTGGCCCACAACCGTCGCGAAGGCCATCTGAGCGGTGGTCAAACCGTCATCGGAATCTTTTGAGGAAGGTCGCAGTTGGTTTTTATCGGGATAGAGGTTCATCGAAAGAGGGCGCTCCTTTCATGTGGGCGATCTGCCCAAGTTCAAATACGTGGAGAGTGGAGTTTGGCGTAAGGACCGGCGGCCACATGCCGCGCGCGACGAAACGATCCAACTCCTAACAACCGCGAGCGCCGTCTGGCGCAGTGGTACCGTATTGGACGAGCAAGTGCTCGATGTGGAATCCCAAACATTGGTTGCCTTACTTCGAGACTCTGCAGTAAAATAAGTCTGGTGGTCAGTTCCGCCTGCGGAAGTTTGTGAACTCTATATTTTTGGAGCGCGACATGGATGTCACCAATCCGTCGTATTGCGGCACGCTAGTTTTCGGCGAGTCTGAAGAAGTCGAGTTGTTACATCCAGGCAACCCGCAACACACCGTCAGGCCAACTTGCCAGCGAGGTGAGTGGCGCCCTCCTGAGCGTCTCGCTCAGTACTTACCGGATGGATTTTCGATTCCGATCGATTGCTACACGGGGACCGATGGTCTGAGACGGTTCGTCCCACGGTGCAACTTCGAGGAATTGATCGACTTGGGAGCCGTGGGCGGATTGGCGGTCTTACATGGATTGCGCGGCTTCGACGCCCATACCGATCATTCGTATCGCTCGATGCAGCTGATTCATCAATACGTCCGTGGTCGGGCAAACCGCGGCACACGCGGAATGAAGGAACACCTGACGCGAGGCTTCGACTATTCGCGCGATCTGCATGTGCGTCAGACGGGTCGGCTGACGGACGGCGAACGAGACGTCTTGCCTGATAACATTGGCTTGGCGGCGGATGGTACCGGAGATCGGCTTACGGTGGGGCAATTAACCACGATTGGCCGCCGTGTTGCCACGGAGGCGGGCTATTGCAATCCGACAAATAGGGTGTCGATTTCGTTCGGACTTTATGAAACAGCCAAGTTAAATCCGCTGGAGGTGGAACCGGATCGCGTCTCCGCCCTCGTGCGGATGTCGTTGTTCGATATCGATACCAAGTCGTCTGCTCCGAATGAAGAAATGCTTGAAATCGTCACCGAGCGGCTCCTTGAAGCCATTGATGACCGTCTTGAAGACCCTCAGGAAAAGTTCGACCGTTGGTTCACCGGTCCCAACAATTCACTGGTGAAACAGATCTCGCAAGGGAAGAGGAAGCGTGGAGGTAACCTCTCGATCGAAGATGTACGCCAAGCTTTGTTGTATCTTGGCTGGCAGTCTTATCGATACGTCGGGCAATGTCTGCATGCCCTGATGCGAACAATCAAGAATTCAATTCCCTGTCCCCTCACTGACGCCGAGCGAGTGATTTTCGAGCGCATGTTTGAATCTCAAGCGTGTTACGGCGACATGCCACTGGCGCTGCTTGCGGAGCGGGCAAGTTTTGTAGAACGGGCCGTGTTGGCGATTTGGAACGAGCCGGAGAACGAGGAACACATCCGCACATTGCATCGCATGTTGTCGTACTATGCTGAAATGGCGACTAAACGGCGGGAAGCGGACCGGCGCACGAAACAGAAGTGCTCGAGCACTCCGCCGAACTCGCCACGACCGTCATGCGCTGCAGACCATGCATCGAACCAGGATGCTGAACCCGATCGAGAGCGTTCACCATCGAGAAGGGAGCGGCATTTGCAAGGCCCCGCCCCTGCAGGATCCGGCCAGCTAATTGAAAATCTTCACGGCCGAAATTGTGCTGGCGAAGATCCGTTTGCTGAGGTCGCCGAACATATTCGGGAGTTACATGGTGTCGAGTGCGAGTCCCATTGTGGAAACTGGGAGTATCGCCGCGCCGACAATTCTCTGCCGAGGATAGTGGTTGAACTGCGATGCGAATGTGGCCAAACGCAGCGGCAAATCGCCATGTCGCTCGAGGAGTTCGCGGGACATGCTCAAGATGGTTTGCGATGGGACCGCCCCAATGTCAACGAGTTGGATGATGACTGACGATTCGACCTATCGGTGAGCTAAACCACGTTTCGTTTCGAATAAGGAAGAACCGTGCCTGTGCCGGCATCGCAGGTGGTGGTGAGTACTATTCTTTCGCTTTGGGCTTCGTTCCCTTGTCCGGCTTGGCGGTGGAGACTTGCGTCTCGAGATGCTGCAGCAGTTCCTGAAGTTCGACGATCGCCTTCCGCACGGCCGGGATGAGGATTGTCGCCTCCTCCGGCCCAGCAAATGCCGCGTCGTGTATGGCGTCCCCGGCCTGCTTGGCGATCTTGGTGATTGATTTCCGCATTCTTTGGGTTTGCTGCTCCATGGTATCGACGCGTGGGGAATCAGCTGCGGAGCCTTGCTGTTTTCCCGACCGCTGGCCGTAAGCCTCCTCTACCGTGAGCCCGGTGACCTGCTCCAGTTCGGGAAATGCGTTGTAGATGGCCCGGGCCTTGGATGCTCGTGTCTTGTCGATGCCCAACTTCTTCAAGTATTGCTTCCAGTGCCCGTGGTTCAGTGACTTTTTTGCCAGCACCAAGCCGTGTCCGAGCCGCCAATAGCTTGGGGCGAGTAACTTTTCCCCCTCTATGATCTGGCGATATTGGATTTGAGCGTAGCTCCCTAGTTCATCGATCCCTCATTCGCTGGTCGGGTCGTCACCCAGAAAAAGTTGCGGTCCGCAACCTTTGGATTCCGCGAAATCTACTTCGGCCATTGCGGCTCTCCCGGTTGGAAAAACAACAGATGTGAATGTCTCACCATCCCTGGGAATTCCGGACAAACCAACAGGAACGGGAAGGACCAGACTGGTCCGGACAGGGCGATGTACCTCCGACAGGGGCATGGGAGAATGCGGTCGGACTTCATTGCGCGCAGGGGATTCGCGAATTTCGTCCGGTTTTCCCAGGGATTGTGTTCGGCACGATGACGAGGCCGATTTGCAAACTCCAGGGAACAAAAGGTCCGTCCGTAACCACGGCGACAGGCGCGAGCCCTAGCGGTACAGTGTTGCGATCGACCAGCGATTTCGATGGAAACCAACTTTCTCTCCACCACCGAGGCCGCAGAGCGCCTTGGCATCGCCAGAACAACCTTGTACGACTGGCTCGGCCTGTCTGACCGGGGGCTTCTGGCAATTCGTGGGCAAGCCGTGACCATCGACTACCTACAGTCAGGTCGCCAGGGCCAAGGCAAAATTCAGATTGAGGCTGGAGAAGTTGACCGTATTCGAGATTTGATGCGGGTTCGCCCGCGTCGCGCCGTAATTCGACGATCACCAATTCAGCAGGATTCGTTCCCCGGCATCACCGTGCCGCTAGGGCACCCTGACCGACATTCGTGATGATGTTGCGAGTGTTCGGAGACGTTGCGAAGACCCTCAACAACTAAGAGTCCCCATCACTATTATATGCCCGATTTTTGCCGTTTCTTAAGCTTCTCGGGGTGCTCGTAGAAGCCAAATGCAAAAGGTGGCGTCAACCAACCGTTTTCCCCTTGATGGAGAGAAGATCATGAGTACCGAAGTCCCCAGCGACCGCCGGCACCCGGCAATCACGATAAGCGTAGGTGCGTGGCGTGAAGAGATCGACATTGAATTAGCCCCGCTCATTCGCGAAGTCTGGGTAGCGGGAATCGAGACCTTCATGTCGTGCCAGGAAACCGTGCCGGGCATCTCCTGGATCGAGTTCCCCAGTGTCGTGGAGCTTCTCCGGTTCCTGAACTTGGTGACACGTTTCGAGCCGGGGATCGACACTCTTTACAACCGGATCAATTACCAACGCACGGGCCAACTGTCGGCCCCGACCTGGGATTACCAGTTGCGCCTGCTTGATATTTTGGACGGGCAAGAGGAGCAAACGGTCGACGGCTACGCAATTCTTGAAGCCACGGTAGGCGTGTACTTTCCTTCGACCGACATCCCCGTACTGGTCGAGCGCCTCAAGGAATTCAATGCAGTAGAGCAATAGCTTCGTTGCCAACCGAACGATCGTGGTTATTGGGCACCATGACGCCCGAGGTAAAATATGATTTGTCCTTGGCCATGGGGTTGAGCCATCGAATTGATAGACAAGCCACACCGTTCATCACGGCGCATCCGCAGAAGTGCTAAGCATTCCCACTTCTTATGACACACTTTCGCACTCAATTTAGGATAATTCCCCAGCCCGTTCGCAACCGCCGATCGCCGCCCACAACGGATCCTGAAAGTGCTGGCCCCATTCTCGGCCATAATGATCGAAGGTCGTCTTGGGAGTGTCGCCCATCAATTCCGCCAGCGTCTCAATCGAACAGCCGACGCCATTGTTCCAATAGCCTGCCAACATCCGATGTGCAAAGGTGTGCCGACAACTGTAGCTGGAAAACTTCCACTTCTGCGGATTGTCTTCCCAGCCGAGTT